>JBDTXV010000007.1:0-17679 GCA_040006015.1 Caldimonas sp. | reverse complement strand
GCGTGCGCGATTTCAACGGCCTGCCGCAGTGGCATCCGGGCATCGCCGACAGCCGGATCGAGAACGGCGAGCCGAGCGACCGGGTCGGCTGCATCCGCCACTTCCACAACCGCGACGGCGGCGCGATCCGCGAGAAGCTGCTCGCGCTGTCCGACTACGAGTACACCTGCACGTACTCGATCCTCGAAAGCCCGATGGGCGTCGAGAACTACGTCGCAACCTTGAAGCTGACACCGGTGACCGACGGCGGGCGCAGCTTCGTCGAATGGAGCGCCGAGTTCGACTGCGCCGAGGCGCGCGAGCGCGAGCTGACCGAGACGATCGGCAGCGGCGTGTTCCAGGCCGGCTTCGAGGCGCTGAAGCGCCACTTCGGCCGGCGATGAAGCGCTTGCGCGCATAGCGCCGACGCGATGCTGCAGCGCGTCGTCCGCTCGACCGTGATCGATGCGCCGATCGAGCGCGTCTGGGCGGTGCTGCGCGATTTCAACAGCCACGAGCGCTGGCACGACGTCGTCGACGCGAGCCGCATCGAAGGCGGCGAGCGCAGCGACCAGGTCGGCTGCGTGCGCAGCTTCGCGCTGAAGGACGGCAACCGGATCCGCGAGCAGCTGATCGCGCTGTCCGATGACGAGCACCGTTCGACCTATTGCATCCTCGACGCGACGGTTCCGCTGCAGCGTTATGTCGCGACCGTGACGTTGAAGCCGGTCACCGACGGCGCGCGCACGTTCTGGCATTGGGAGTCGACGTTCGCGACGCCGCCGGGGATGGAGCGCGAGCTGCGCGAGATGGTCGCGAGCGGCGTCTACGAGGCCGGCTTCGAGAATCTGCGCCGCCATCTCGGCAGTGCCGCGGCGCAGCGCGGCGGGCCGCAGGCCGGCGGCCTTGCGAACGCCGCACCCGGTGTGCCGTTGCCGAGTCGGCGCGCCGTCGTGCGCGGCTATGGCGCAGCCGACGTGCTGCACGGCGAGGCCGGCGAGGCGCCGCCGCCCGGCGCCGGCGAAGTCCGCATCCGGCAGCGTGCGATCGGCGTCAACTATCTCGACATCTATCTGCGTCGCGGCTGGATTCCGTCGATGCTGCCGCTCGACGGCGAACGGGTGCCCGGCATGGAAGCGGCCGGCACCGTCGTCGATGTCGGCGACGGCGCGAGCGGGCTCCTGCCAGGTGACCGCGTCGCCTACCTCGGGCCGGTCGCCGGCGCCTACTGCAGCGTCCGCACGGTGCCGGCGGCATGGGTCGTGCGCCTGCCGGCCGCGATCGACGACGATGTCGCGGCCGCGACCTTGCTGAAAGGCGTCAGCGCCGACATGCTGCTGCACGATCTCGGCCGCGTCGGTGCCGGCACGCGGCTGCTCGTCCATGCGGCGGCCGGCGGCGTCGGCCTACTCGCCTGCAGCTGGGCGGCGAGCCTCGGCGCGACCGTCGTCGGCACGGTCTCGAGCGACGCGAAGGCGCGCGTCGCGCGCGACTACGGCTGCCGCCACGTGATCGTCACCGACACGTATCGCTTCGCCGATGCGGTGCAGCGCCTCTGCGGCGGCGCCGACCTGATCGTCGACGGCCTCGGCGAAGCGGCTCGTGCCGAGAACCTCGCCGCGCTCGCGCCGCGCGGACACTGGATCAGCCTCGGCCAGGCCAGCGGTCCGCTGCAGCCGATCTCACCCGACGCGCTGGTCGCGAAGTCGGCGACCTTTTCGCGCCCGGCGGTCTTCGCCTATGTCGCCACACAGGCCGCGCTCGACGCGCGCGCCGCGCGCCTCGGGCAGGCGCTCGCCGACGGCGCCTGCAAGGTGCCGCCGATCGAGCGCTGGTCGCTCGATGCCGCGGGGGAAGCGCATGCGCGTCTCGAGTCGCGCGCGACGATCGGCGCGCTGATCCTTACGGCGTAAGGCTGTCTGTCGCGGCGCAAAACGGTCGGCAGCGCGGCCGACAGCGCGTCGACGTCGACGTTGACGGCGGCGCTCGCCGCCGTTCAGCGTTTCGCAGCGACCATCGCGAACATCGCGCCTTGCGGGTCGAGCGCCTGCGCGATCCAGCTGCCGCCCGGCACCTGCATCGGCTCACTGAGGATCTGGCCGCCGGCGTCTTTCGTGCGCGCGACGGCGGCGTCGATCGCATCGACGTTGAAGTAGTAGAGCCACGCCGGCGCCGGCATCTCCGGCGACTTCGTCATCATCCCGCCGCCCGGCCCGTCGCCGGTCGCGAAGAGCTGGTAGACGCCCATCGGACCCATGTCGATCGCTTCCGCCTTCGTCCATCCGAACAGGCCGGCATAGAACTCGAACGCCTTGCTGCCGTCGGCGGCATGCAGCTCGTGCCAGCCAATGCGGCCCGGCGTGCCGGGAGTCGCCGGCGTCGGCGCCTCGTCGCTCGTGCCGCGGAACAGGATGAACGCTGCGCCCTGCGGATCGGCGACGACCGCGAAGCGGCCGATGCCGGGAATGTCTTCGGACGCGCGATGGATCGCGCCGCCGGCTGCCTTGACCTTGGCCGCGTAGGCATCGACATCGTCGACGCCGACATAGCCCATCCAGACCGGCCGTGCGCCCACCTTGCGCGCCTCGTCGGGAATCGGCATCAGGCCGCCGACCATCGTCGGGCCGACCGAAAAGATCGTGTACGAGCGATCGCCCATACCGGAATCACGCGCGTCCCAGCCGATCACGCGGTGATAGAACGCCTCGGCGGCCTTCGTATCGCTCGTCATCACGTCGTACCAGACAAAGCATCCGTTCTTCGTCGACATGGCTACTCCTTCGGTTCGGGCTGCGCTGACAAGGGCAACAGAGGGTGCCTGAGGTCCTCTCTGCGTGCGAGGTCGTCGGGCCCGGTCGATGACATACCGACCGGTTGGTATGGGAGGGAGGCAGTCTGTTTATAGGCGGCGCCCGCCGCGGTGTCAAGGCGCAGGCGCTCGGGGGCGCGGCCCGCGCGGCGCGGCGGGTGCAGTGTCAGCGCCGCACCGGCAGCACGTGCATATGCTTGCAGATGATCGCGAGCATCACCTCGTCGGCGCCGCCGCCGATCGACGCGAGGCGGCCGTCGCGGTACATCCGCGAGACGCGGTTGTCCCAGGTGTAGCCCATGCCGCCCCAGAACTGCAGGCACGCATCGGGTATCTCGCGCAGCAGCCGGCCGGCCTTCAGCTTCGCCATCGAGGCCCACTCGGTCACGTCGCGGCCGGCGACGTAGACCTCGGTCGCCATGTATGTCAGCCCGCGCAGCGCCTCGACCTCGGTCTTCAGCTCGGCGAGGCGGAAGTGGACGACCTGGTTGTCGAGCACCGATCGGCCGAAGGCCCGGCGCTCGCGCGCGTAGTCGGCCGTGATCTCGATGCAGTTCGAGAGGCTCTGGATCGCGTTCGCCGCGGCCCACAGGCGCTCTTCCTGGAACTGCATCATCTGGTACGTGAAGCCCAGCCCTTCCTCGCCGATGCGGTTGGCCTGGGGCACGCGCACGTCGTCGAAGTGGATCAGCCCGGTGTCGCTCGCCATCATGCCGATCTTGCGGATCTTCGGGGCCTTCGTGATCCCGGGCGTGTCCATCGGCACGACGATCAGGCTCTTGTTCTTGTGCGCGGCGCCGTCCGACGTGTTCGCGAGCAGGCACATCCAGTCGGCCTGCAGGCTGTTCGTGATCCACATCTTCGCGCCGTTGATCACGTAGTCGCCGCCGTCCTTGCGCGCGCTCGTGCGGATGCTCGCGACATCGGATCCGGCGCCGGCTTCGGAGACGCCGACGCAGGCGACATGGTCGCCGGCGAGCGCCGGAGCGAGGAACTCGCGCCGCAGCGCGTCCGAGCCGAAGCGGGCGAGAGCCGGCGTCGCCATGTCGGTCTGCACGCCGATCGCCATCGGCAGCGCGCCGCAGTCGATGTCGCCGAGCGCCTCGGCCATCACGACCGAATACGAATAGTCGAGCGCCATCCCGCCGTACTCGACCGGCTTCGTCAGGCCGAGCAGGCCGAGATCGCCGAGCTTCCCGAAGACCTCGTGCGCCGGAAAGAGCTCGGCCGCCTCCCATTCGTCGACATGCGGATTGATCTCGTCGACGATGAAGCGCTTCAGCGTGCGCCGGATCTCGTCGTGCTCGTGCGTGAACTGCATCGCCGTGTCTCCGTTTCGTGCCGTCGCGCTCATGCCGTGGCCGGTCGGCGGCGCGATGTGCAGACATTCGGAACGATATTCGAAGAACCATAAACTCGGGTCGATCGGATCGCGGTTTCGCGATCCGCCGGAGACGCAGATGACTCACGCGATGATCTTCGACGCGGTCCGCACGCCGCGCGGCAAGGGCAAGAAGGACGGCAGCCTGCACGAGGTCAAGCCGGTCGACCTGCTCGCCGGCCTGCTCGGCAAGTTGCAGAAGCGCCATGCGTTCGACCCGGCGCAGCTCGACGACGTGGTGATGGGCGTGGTCTCGCCGGTCGGCGAGCAGGGCTCGGTGATCGCGAAGACCGCGGCGCTGAAGGCCGGCTGGGACTTCCGCGTCGCCGGGATGCAGATCAACCGCTTCTGCGCGTCTGGGCTCGAAGCGGTCAACATGGCGGCGCAGAAGGTCGCGAGCGGCTGGGAAGACATGGTCGTCGCCGGCGGCGTCGAGAGCATGTCGCGGGTGCCGATCGGCGCCGACGGCGGCGCGTGGGCGCAGGATCCGGAAACGAACTTCGCGACCGGCTTCGTGCCGCAGGGGATCGGTGCCGACCTGATCGCGACGCTGGGCGGCTGGGACCGCGACGACGTCGACCGCTATGCGCTGACGTCGCAGCAACGCGCCGCGGCGGCACAGGCCGAGGGACGCTTCGACCGGTCGGTTCTCGCGGTCGACGACGCGATCGGCCTGCCGGTGCTCGAACGCGACGAGTTCATCAAGCCGCGCACGACGCTCGAAGGGCTCGCTTCGCTGAAGGTCGCGTTCGCAGAGCTCGGCGCGATGGGCTTCGATGCGGTCGCGCTCGCGCGCTATCCGCAGGTCGAGCGCATCCGCCATGTGCATACGGCCGGCAACTCGTCGGGCATCGTCGACGGAGCCGCCGCGGTGCTGATCGGCAGCGAGGCGAAGGGCCGCGCGATGGGACTCGCGCCGCGCGGCCGCATCGTCGCAACTGCGCTTTCCGGCGCCGACCCGACGATCATGCTGACCGGGCCGATGCCGGCGACGCGCAAGGCGCTCGCGAAGGCGGGGCTCACGATCGACGCGATCGATCTGTTCGAGGTCAACGAGGCTTTCGCCGCGGTGCCGATGCGCTTCATGCGCGAGATGGGCGTCGCGCACGAGCAGGTCAACGTCAACGGCGGCGCGATCGCGCTGGGCCATCCGCTCGGCGCGACCGGCGCGATGCTGCTCGGCACCTTGCTCGACGAGCTCGAGCGGCGCAAGCTGAAGCGCGGCCTGATCACGCTGTGCGTCGGCGGCGGGATGGGCATCGCGACGATCGTCGAGCGGGTCTGACGTGACGGCCGTGCCGTCCGCGCCGCGCGCCGCATCGGAAGTCGCTGTGGAGGGCTCTGCGCGCATCGATACCGACCCGACGACGCTGCGCTGCGAGATCGATGCCGACGGCATCGCGACCTTGACGTTCGATGCGCCGGACGCATCGGTCAACACGATGACGCTTGCGTGGCAGCGCGACTTGGCCGCCGCGGTCGAGCGGCTCGTGCGCGACCGCGATCGCATCCGCGGCGTGCTGCTCGCATCGGCGAAGACGACGTTCTTCGCCGGTGCCGAGCTGAACGGCGTGCTGCAGCTGAAAGCCGCAGACGCGGCCGAATGCTTCGTTCGGATCGAGGCGCTGAAGAAGACCTTGCGCCGGCTCGAGACCTTCGGCCGGCCGGTCGTCGCGCTGCTGAACGGCGCCGCGCTCGGCGGCGGCTGGGAGGTCGCTCTCGCCGCCCATGCGCGTTTCGCGATCGACGATCCGGCAATCCGGCTCGGCACGCCCGAGGTCACGCTCGGACTGATCCCCGGCGCGACCGGGATCACGAAGACGGTGCGGCTCCTCGGTCTGCTCGCGGCACAGCCGTATCTGCTCGAAGGCCGTCTCTTCGATCCGCGCATAGCGCTCAAGCTCGGCCTGGTGCAGGGACTCGCTGGTGACATGGCTGCGCTGCGCGCACTCGCGCTCGCGTGGATCACAGAGCATCCGGATGCGATCCAGCCGTGGGACCGCAAGGACTACCGGATGCCCGGCGGCGGGGTGTCGAGTCCGAAGATCGCCGCAGCGCTGGCGGTCGCGCCGGCGCTGCTCGCGCAGCAGATGCGCGGGCTCTATCCGGCACCGCAGGCGGTGCTTGAGGCGATGGTCGAAGGGGCGTGCGTCGACTACGACACCGCGACCCGGATCGAGAGCCGCAAGCTTGCGAAGCTGATGGTCGGCCAGACGACGAAGAATCTCGTCACGGCTTTCTTCTTCGACCTGAACGCAATCAAGTCGGGCAAGTCGCGACCGCAGGGCTACCGGCGCTGGAAGCCGGTGAAGGTCGGCGTGCTCGGCGCCGGGATGATGGGCGCCGGCATTGCCCATGCGAACGCCGCACGCGGCATCGCCTGCGTGCTGAAGGACATCTCGATCGAAAAGGCGCGGGCAGGGCTCGACAGGATCGGCCGCATCGTCGCCGCCGATGTCGCGAAGGGAAGAGCGACTGCTGTCGAACAGGCGCTGTTGCTGCAGCGGATCTTGCCGACCGCAGATGCGGCCGATCTGCGGGGCTGCGACCTGATCATCGAGGCGGTGTTCGAGCAGCGGGAGTTGAAGGCCGCGGTGACGCGCGAGGCGGAGACGATGCTCGCACCGGGTGGCGTGTTCGCATCGAACACGTCGACATTGCCGATCGGCGGGCTGGCCGCGGCGAGCGCGGCGCCGGAGCGCTTCATCGGTCTGCATTTCTTCTCGCCGGTGCAGCATATGAAGCTGGTCGAGATCATCCGCGGTCGCGCGACCAGCGACGAAACGGTCGCGCGCGCATTCGACTATGTCAACGCACTCGGCAAGACGCCGATCGTCGTCAACGACGCTCGCGGCTTCTTCACGAGCCGCGTATTCGGCACATACGTGATGGAAGGCGCGGCGATGCTAGCCGAAGGCGTTCCGGCGCCGTTGATCGAACATGCTGCGCTCGCGGTCGGGATGCTGGTCGGTCCGCTCGCGGTGCTCGACGAAACCTCGCTCGCGCTGTCGGTCCATGTGCTCGAGCAGACCCGCGCCGATCTCGCGGCCGACGGCAGGGCGTTCGAGCCGGGACCGGGTCAGCTTCTCGTCGAACGGATGGTCAAGGAACTGAAGCGGCCCGGACGCGCCGGCGGCGGCGGCTTCTACGACTATCCGGACGGCGCGGCGAAGCGCCTCTGGCCCGGGCTGAAGCGAATCTTCGAGCGCGACGGTGCCGGCGCGGACTTCGACGGACTGAAACAGCGCCTGCTCTATCGCCAGTCGATCGAGACCGCGCGCTGCCTCGCCGAAGGGGTGCTGACGAGCGTTGCCGATGCCAACATCGGCTCGATCTTCGGCATCGGATTCCCGGCCTGGACCGGTGGCGCGATCCAGTTCATCGCGTCCGAAGGCGTCGATCCCTTCTTCGAGCGGGCGGACCGCCTCGCCGATCGTCACGGCAATGGCTTCGCGGTGGCTCCGGAAGTGCGCGCGGCGACGGTCGCGGCGCTGGCACGGCCCGTGCCCGGCTGAACGAATCCCCGGGAGGGACTTCTCGGCGTCGGTTCAGCGACGGATCACTTCAGCGTCAGGACCCACTGCACGAGCTGCCTGGCCTCGGCCTCGGTCACTTGCGGATTGGCCGGCATCGGTACCGCACCCCAGACTCCGGCGCCGCCCTTGACGACCTTCTGCGCGAGCTTGTCGACCGCGTCCTTCTGCCCCGCGTACTTCGCGGCGACATCCTTGTAGGCCGGGCCGACGACTTTCTTGTCGATCGCGTGGCAGGCCATGCAGTTCTTCTTCTGCGCGAGGTCCGCCTGAGCGTATGCCGGCGCGGCCGCAACAGCCGAAACAGCAACCAGCATTGCGGCCGGGAATTTGATGCGGAAGTTCATGTTTGTCTCGGCTATCGTGATTTGACACTGGGCTACAGTCAGCATAACGGAACGCCGGCGGGGCCCGTTGACACCCGGCCCGCGCGCAAACCAAGGAGCCTGCAATGCTGTTCGTCATCATCGGCGTGCTGATCATCGCGATGAATCTCGCCGGTATCGGCCCGTTCGCGAACTGGACCTGGGAAATCTCGGGCGATCTGTGGAAGTTCTGTTTGCCGTTCCTGCTGGCGCTGCTGTGGTGGATCTGGGCCGACAAGACCGGAATGAACAAGCGCCGCGAGATGGCGAAGATGGAAGAAAAGAAAGAGAACCGGCGGCGCGGCAATCTCGAGCGGATGGGCCTGAATTTTCGCACCCACGACAAGGACATGCGCAAGGAGCAGGCGTTCAAGTCCGCGCGCCAGCGCGAGATCGACAAGATCGAAGGCAAGCGCACGAAGCACCGTCAGAAGCTTCGCGATTCGATCCTGCAGAGCCGCTTCGACAGCGAGACACCCGGCGACAGCACCTATCGCGCCGACGACGCGAAGCGCTGACGCGCTGCAGCGTGTTTCGAAGGCGGGCGGCCTGCGGGCCGCCTTCGTCTTTCAGCGCGTCGTGCCGCTCGGTTCGAAGCGATCGAGCACCGCGCCCGTGCTCGCGCTCGACGCGTTCATCGCGAATTTCGCGAGCACGCCGCGCGTGTAGCGCGGCGCCGGCGCGCGCCACTCGGCCCGCCGCTTCGCGAGTTCGGCGTCGTCGACATCGAGGCGCAGCGTCAATGTGTGCGCATCGATCGTGATCGGATCGCCTTCGCGGACCAGCGCGATCGTGCCGCCGGCGTACGCCTCGGGCGCGACATGGCCGACGACCATGCCCCAGGTGCCGCCGGAGAAGCGCCCGTCGGTCACGAGGCCGACGGTCTCGCCGAGGCCCTGGCCGATCAGCGCGCTCGTCGGCGCGAGCATCTCCGGCATTCCCGGGGCACCCTTCGGGCCGAGGTAGCGCAGCACCATCACGTCGCCGTCCCTGATCTGCCGCGCCATGATCGCGGCGAGCGCGCTCTGCTCGTCGTCGAAGACGCGCGCGGGCCCGGTCATCTTCGGGTTCTTCAGGCCGGTGATCTTCGCGACGGCGCCTTCGGGCGACAGGTTGCCTTTCAGGATCGCGAGATGGCCCTGGGCATACATCGGCTTGCCGATCGGGCGGATCACGTTCTGGTCGGGCCGCGGCGTATCCGGCACGTCGACCAGCGTCTGGGCCAGCGTCTTGCCGGTGATCGTGATGCAGTCGCCGTGCAGCAGCCCGGCGTTCAGCAGGATCTTCATCACTTGCGGAATGCCGCCGGCCTTGTGCAGGTCGACCGCGAGGTATTCGCCCGACGGCTTCAGGTCGCAGAGCACCGGCACCTTGGTGCGCATGCGCTCGAAATCGTCGATCGTCCATTCGACACCGGCGGCATGCGCGATCGCGAGGAAGTGCAGCACCGCGTTGGTCGATCCACCGGTCGCCATGATCACCGCGACCGCGTTCTCGATCGACTTGCGCGTCACGATGTCGCGCGGCTTGCGGTCGGCCTTCACCGCCTCGACCAGCACGCGCGCGGCCGCCTTCGCGGTCGCTGCGGTCTCGTCGTGCGGATTGGCCATCGTCGACGAATACGGCAGGCTCATCCCGAGCGCCTCGAACGCCGAGCTCATCGTGTTCGCGGTGTACATGCCGCCGCACGAGCCGCTGCTCGGGATCGCGCGGCGCTCGATTTCGTGGAAGTCGGTCTCGTTCATCCGGCCGGCAGTGAATTCGCCGACCGCCTCGAACACGCTGACGATGTTCAGATCGCGGTCCTTGTAGCGCCCGGGCAGGATCGTGCCGCCGTAGACGTAGATTGCCGGCACGTTCGCGCGCAGGATGCCCATCATCCCGCCGGGCATGTTCTTGTCGCAGCCGCCGACGACGAGCACGCCATCCATCCACTGCCCGCCGACGCAGGTCTCGATGCAGTCGGCGATGACCTCGCGCGAGACCAGGCTGTACTTCATCCCCTCGGTGCCCATCGCCATGCCGTCGCTGATCGTCGGGGTGCCGAAGATCTGCGCATTGCCCCCGGCCTCCTCGATGCCGGCGACCGCGGCGTCGGCGAGGCGCTGCAGACCGGAGTTGCACGGCGTGATCGTCGAGTGGCCGTTCGCCACTCCGATCATCGGCTTCTTGAAGTCGGCCTCCTCGTAGCCGAGCGCGTAGAACATCGAACGGTTCGGGGCGCGCGCCACGCCTTCGGTGATGTTGCGGGAGCGGCGATTGATCGGCATGACGGTGTCTCTGCGAAATGGTCCGGATTGGTTTTCGATGATAGCGGCGCCCTTATCATCGTCGGCCTCGAGGCAATCTCTCCGCTCACGCATGCTCGTCCATCCGCAGTTCAACCCGATCGCGCTCGACCTGACGAAGATCGGCGTGCCGATCGCGATTCACTGGTACGGCATCACCTATCTCGTCGCGTTCGGCCTGTTCCTGTGGCTGGCGTCACTGCGCGTGCGCCAGCCCTGGTATGCGGAGCGCGGCTGGAACCGGCGCGAGATCGAGGACATGCTGTTCTACGGCGTGCTCGGCGTCGTGATCGGCGGCCGACTCGGCTACGTGCTGTTCTACAAGCCCGGCTACTACGCCGCGAATCCGCTCGAGATCTTCGCGGTCTGGAAGGGCGGCATGTCGTTCCATGGCGGCCTGCTCGGCGTGCTCGGCGCGGTCGCGCTGTTCGGCAGGCGGCGCGGCCGTCCGTTCCTCGAGATGACCGACATCATCGCGCCGTGCGTGCCGCTCGGGCTCGCGTCCGGGCGCATCGGCAACTTCATCAACGGCGAGCTGTGGGGTCGCGCGGCCGATCCGGCGCTGCCGTGGGCGATGATCTTTCCGCAGTCCGGGTCGATGATTCCGCGGCATCCGTCGCCGCTGTATCAGTTCGCGCTCGAGGGGGTGCTCCTCTTCGTGCTGCTGTGGCTTTACGCGCGCACCGAACGCAAGCGCGGTCAGGTCTCGGGCATGTTCCTGATCGGCTACGGCATCTTCCGCTTCGTTGCCGAATACTTCCGTGAGCCGGACGCGTTTCTCGGGCTGCTTGCGCTCGGCATGAGCATGGGCCAATGGCTCTGCGTGCCGATGATCGCGGCCGGAATCGCGATGTGGCTGTGGGCGGCGCGCCGCGACGCACCGCCGCAGTCTCCGGGTCTCGCGGCCGGTTAGGCCCTTGCTCGCAGGCGGATTCGATCGTGCGACAGATATTCCTCGATACCGAGACGACCGGCCTCAGCCCCGAATCGGGCGATCGCATCATCGAGATCGGCTGCGTCGAATTGGTCGACCGGCGTTACTCGGGCCGGGATCTGCATTTCTATATCAACCCGGAACGGCGCAACAGCGAGGACGCGTTCAAGGTGCACGGCCTCTCGGACGACTTCCTCGCCGACAAGCCGCTGTTCGGCGTGATCGCCGACGAGCTGCTCGAATATTTGGCCGGCGCCGAGATCATCATTCACAACGCCAGTTTCGACATCGGCTTCCTGAACCAGGAGTTGCGCCGGATCGGTCGCGCCGATGTCGTCGGCGTCGTCGCGAAGGTCACCGACAGTCTGTTGATGGCGCGCGATACCTTCCCGGGCAAGGCGAATTCCCTCGATGCGCTCTGCAAGCGTCTCGAGGTCAACAACGCGAATCGAACCTTGCACGGCGCGCTGCTCGACGCCGGACTGCTGGCCGAGGTCTACATCCGCATGACCCGCGGGCAGGACTCGCTCGTGATCGAGATGGCAGACTCGGCGTCCGACCGGATCGCGCTCGAAGCGATCGATTTCTCGAGCTTCGAGCTGATCGTGCTCGAGGCCGACGAAACCGAGTGCGCGGCCCACTGCGCGGTGCTGCTCGACATCGACAAGGCGAGCGCCGGACGCGCGGTCTGGCAGGCGGCCGGAGCCTGACCCCTGTGGCACAATGCGGCGCTGTTCCGAGCCCTTCGGAACCCACCTCGGGTGGTTAGCTCAGCGGTAGAGCACTGCCTTCACACGGCAGGGGTCACAGGTTCAAACCCTGTACCACCCACCATCAGGCATTCTCCTCGACTTTCAGCTCGGCTATTTGCGACTCACATGCGGTCGGGCCAAGGCGTCGCCAAATCCGGTTGCGTGTTCTCTGACGGTGCGGCACGCTCGCTGAGGATGCCGTAAACACCAGGAAACCGTACTTCTGATGGCGTAAGCGAATTTCGGGCCTGATTAACACTTTCTTACGTTTCTACCCCCTGAATAAGGGGGTAGAGATGGGAAGAAAGTCCCACAAACTTCACGGTTCAGTAGTGTTCTCAAGGAATTCCATCATGCACATATTACCCAAGGCTCTTGCTGCTGCCGCCGCGCTGGCGATGGCTGCTGCAGCGACACCGGCTCTGGCCGTCGATGTCTACACCTTCAATTCAACCGACGTGGCCGCGTTCGGCGCCGCGCCGTACGGAACGGTGACGCTGACGCAGAACGGCACTGATGTCGATTTCTCCGTCGCACTGCGCGCCGACTTGAACTTCGTCACGACCGGCAACAGCGGCTCGAAGGCGGTCTTCGCGTTCAATGCGACCGGCGTTTCGTCTGGCGACATCCTCAGCATCGCCGACGCATCCGGGCAGACCTTCAGCGTCGTCTCCCCGGGCAATGAGTCGCCTTTCGGCACGTTCACCTTCGGCATCCTTTGCGCGACGGGTTGCAGCAACGGTGGCTCGGCCGGTGGCTATGCGGATCCGCTGACGTTCAAGGTCGCGAGCTCGACGTTGACCGACTTCGCGCATCTGAGCATCGGTGGCAGCCCGAATGCCTTCTTCGCGGCCGACGTTCTGCAAGCGGGCACCGGCGCCACTGGCGCGGTCGGTGCCACCAGCCCCGTCACCGCAGTTCCGGAGCCCGGCACCTATGCGTTGATGCTGGCCGGCCTCGGCGTCCTGGGCTTCATCGCGAAGCGTCGCAAGGCCTGAACATCGTCGTCGTTCCCTGAAAGCGGCCTCGGAGCGATCCGAGGCCGCTTTGCTTTTGGAAAGTCGTTCGACTTCCAGCACGACGGCCGCGATGCAGCATCGAATCGGACGATGCACTGTGATCGATCTCGCACGTCGGCGCTTGCGACCCCTTGAATCGGCGGATGTTTTTGGGAAGAGTTTCCCACACACTGGGTTCGTCCTTCCCGCACGTCAGTCTTTTCAGGAGATATCTCGATGAAACTTAACCGGAAGTCCCTCGCCGCCGCTGCGGCACTCGCGTTGGCAGCGGCAGCGACGCCGTCTTTCGCTGCCGACATCGTCTACACGTTCAACTCCACATCGGTGGCCGCGTTCGGCGCCGCCCCATACGGAACGGTGTCCCTGACGCAGGACGGCACCTCCGTCGACTTCTCGGTCGCGCTGAGGGGCGATCTGAACTTCGTCACGACCGGCAATACGGGATCGAAGGCGGTGTTCGCGTTCAACGCGACCGGCGTCTCGCCCGGCGAGATCGGCAGCATCGCCGACGCGTCCGGCCTGCAGACCTTCAGCGTCGTGGCTCCGGGCAACGATTCGCCGTTCGGCACCTTCACGTTCGGCATCGTCTGCGCGACGGGCTGCTCCAACGGCGGCTCGGCCGGCGGCTATGCGGATCCGCTGACGTTCTCGGTGGCGAATTCGACGCTTTCGGACTTCGCGCTGCTGAGCAGCGGCGGCAACCCCAATGCCTATTTCGCCGCCGACGTTTTGCAGGCCAATTCGGGAGCCACCGGTGCGATCGGCGTCACCGTGATGGCTCCGCCGGTACCGGAGCCCGAGACGTACGCGTTGATGATGGCGGGTCTCGCAGCGATGGGCTTCGTCGCGAAGCGTCGCAAGCTCGCCTGAGGTTTCTCGTTGCGTCGAAGGCCTCGGAGAGATCCGAGGCCTTTTTTCTTGCGATTGCGCGCGACGACCGCGCGGGCCGGCTCGTTCGCACTGAGGTTGATCGCCTGATGCGGCTCGCCCGGCGGAATGAATAGGAACTCGCCGGCCTCGCTGACGATCGATGACCGCAGGCCGGCGCCGTAGCGGGTCTCGTCGCGTCCTTCCAGCACATAGATCGCGGTCTCGTAGTCGCGATGCGAATGCGGCTCGGACCGGCTCCCCGGCGGGATCACGATCAGGTGCATCGAGAGTCCGGACGCGGCGACTGTCGCACCGGAAATACCGACGAAATACCGCAGGCGCTGGCGCGTCGAGATTTCGCGATCGGGGCGGACGGCGCGCACTTCGCGCAGCGGTTCTTCGTCCATGCGTTGGCTCCTTGTCGAGTGACGATCGGATTCTGCGCGATGGAAAGCTTGCCGATCCGCTGGTTGCGTCGTGGGCCGCGACGTCGAGCGTGCTGTGCGCAGGTCAGAATCGCGGTGCATCCAGCCGCGAGTCGGTTCATCGGGAGCTGCAATGTCGATCGGCGAACGATTCATCACCCATCATGTCGAGAACCAGGTTCCCGCGCTCGGCGCCTACAACGCGTATCTGAGCGACGCGGCGCTGCGCGAAGCGGTCGCGCGCGAAGGCGGCGCATGGGCTGGCGCCGACCTCGCCGCGTTCGGCGAAGTCGCCGGCGGCGAAATGATGGAGCTCGGCTTCGCCGCGAACGAGAACAAGCCGAGGCTGAAGAGCTTCGACCGCAACGGCCGCCGTCTCGACGAGGTCGACTTCCATCCGGCCTATCACCGGTTGATGCAACTCGGCATGCAGCGTGGCGTGCACGCGTATGCGTGGCACCATGCCGAAACGACCGGCGCGCATGTCGCGAGGGCCGCGCTCTTCTTCATGCATTACCAGGCCGACAGCGGCACGTGCTGCCCGCTGACGATGACCTACGCCGCAATTCCGGCGCTGCGCCACGATCCGGAAGCGGCGGCCGAGTGGCTGCCACGCGTCACTGCGCTCGAGTACGACCCGCGCAGCGTGCCCGCGAGCGCAAAGGAGGGCTGCACCGTCGGCATGGGAATGACCGAGAAGCAGGGGGGTTCCGACGTCCGTGCCAATACGACCGCGGCGACGCGCCGGGCCGACGAGAGCTACGAGCTGGTCGGCCACAAGTGGTTCTTCTCGGCGCCGATGAGCGATGCCTTCCTCGTCCTCGCGCAGGCCGAAGGCGGCCTCACCTGTTTCCTGATGCCGCGCTGGCGGCCGGACGGCACGCGCAACGCGATCCGGATCCAGCGCCTGAAGGACAAGCTCGGCGACTGGAGCAACGCGTCGAGCGAGGTCGAATTCGAGGGCGCCTGGTGCCGGCGCATCGGCGACGAAGGTCGCGGCGTCGCGACGATCCTCGAGATGGTCTCGCTGACGCGGCTCGATTGCATGACCGGCTCGGCCGGGCTGATGCGTCAGGCCACCGTGCAGGCCCTCCATCACGCCGAACACCGCAAGGCGTTCGGCAAGCGCCTGATCGAGCAGCCGCTGATGCGCAACGTGCTGGCCGATCTCGCGCTCGAAAGCGAGGCGGCGACCGCGCTCGCGCTGCGCGTCGCGCGTGCCGTCGATGCGCGCGACCGCGAGCCGAGCGAAGCGGCGCTCGCGCGCCTCGCCACCGCGCTCGGCAAATACTGGATCTGCAAGCGCGCGCCGGCACTCGTCAACGAAGCGCAGGAATGTCTCGGCGGTGCCGGCTACGTCGAGGAATCGATCCTGCCGCGGCTCTACCGGCAGGCGCCGCTCAATTCGATCTGGGAAGGCTGCGGCAACATCCAGTGCCTCGACGTGCTGCGCTCGCTCGCGAAGGAGCCGGAGACGCGCGCCGCCTTTTTCGTCGAGCTCGAAGCGGCTCGCGGCGCGAGCGCCGAGCTCGACCGCGAAGTCGCTTCGCTGCGAGGCGCGTTCGACGACCGCGCGACCGTCGAATCGCGCGCCCGCCGCATCGTCGAGCGCATGACCTTGGCGCTGCAGGCGTCGATCCTGCTCCTTGGCGGCAACCACGCCGTCGCCGCGGCGTTCTGCGCGTCGCGCCTCGGCACGGACCATGGCACCGCGTTCGGCACACTCGCGCCCGGCGCGGCGATCGATGCGCTGATCGAGCGCGCCCGCCCGTCGCAATGAACCGATGGACAAGGTCGATGCGGTCGTCGTCGGAGCCGGCGTGGTCGGCCTGGCGATCGCGCGGGCGCTGGCGCTGCGCGGCCTCGAGACGCTCGTGCTCGAAGTCGAATCGGGCATCGGCACCGGCATCAGCTCGCGCAACAGCGAGGTGATCCACGCCGGCCTCTACGATGTGCGCGATTCGCTGAAGGCGCGGCTCTGCGTCGCCGGCCGGCAGGCGCTCTATGCGTACTGCGACGCGCACGGCGTGCCGCATCGGCGCTGCGGCAAGCTCGTCGCGGCGACTTCGGCCGCGCAACTCGATGCGCTGCGGGCGATCGAAGCTCGCGGCCGGGCCAACGGCGTTGCCGAACTGCGCTGGCTGAGCGCGCCCGAAGCAAACGTGCTCGAGCCTGCGCTGCATTGCGTCGCGGCGCTGCTGTCGCCGTCGACCGGGATCATCGACAGCCACGCGCTGATGCTCGCGCTGCTCGGAGATATCGAAGCGGCCGGCGGCATGCTCGCGGTGCGCTCGCCGCTGCTGCGCGCTGCAGTGCTGGATCGTGGGTTTCGGCTCGAGGTCGGCGGCGACGTGCCGACCGAGCTCGGTGCCGACGTGCTGGTCAATTCGTCGGGGCTGGACGCATTCGGGCTGGCCGGCCGGATCGACGGTCTCGCGCCGGCGCAGGTGCCGCGCCCGCGCTTCGCGAAGGGCAACTATTTCTCGCTGAGCGGACGCTCGCCGTTCTCGCGCCTGATCTATCCGGTGCCGGAGCCCGGCGGCCTCGGCGTGCATCTGACGCTCGATCTCGGCGGCCAGGCCCGCTTCGGTCCCGATGTCGAATGGCTCGCGCTCGAATCGCCGGAGCGGATCGACTACGCGGTCGACCCGGCGCGCGGCGATCGGTTCTATGCTGCGATCCGGCGTTACTGGCCGGCGCTGCCCGACGCGGCGCTGGCGCCTGCCTACAGCGGTGTCAGGCCGAAGGTGAAAGGTCCTGCCGACGGGCCGTCGGATTTCATGCTGCAAGGACCGCGCGAGCACGGCGTGGCCGGACTGATGAACCTGTTCGGGATCGAATCGCCGGGACTGACCGCGAGCCTCGCGATCGCCGACGAAGTGCTCGCCCGACTCGACGTCTGACGTCGCCGGCGCGCCGAATCAAGCCGGAAGAGTCAGCGGCGAGAAGGTTCCGACGGCGGCTGCCACTGGCCGTTGACGAGCACCTCGTGCGGGCCGAACTGCGCCTTGTACGCCATCTTCTCGCTCTGCCCGATCCAGTAGCCGAGGTAGACGTGCGGCAGGCGCAGCGCCTGGGTCTGCTCGATCTGCCACATGATGTTGTAGGTGCCGTAGCTGGTGCGCGGCTCCGGCTCGAAGAAGGTGTACACCGCCGACAGGCCGTCGTTCAGGATGTCGAGGATCGACACCATCTTGAGCGCCCCCTGGCCGTCGTCGGACGGTTCCCTGAACTCGACCAGGCGCGAGTTGACGCGGCTCTGCAGCAGGAACTGCGTGTACTGGTCGATCGAGTCGTGGTCCATGCCGCCGCCGATGTGGCGAC
>JBDTXV010000006.1:0-18553 GCA_040006015.1 Caldimonas sp. | reverse complement strand
CGATCACCGCGACGGGCTATTCGGCGGCCTGGAACTCGACCGATCAGGTCCCGCAGCGCGCGCTCGCGAGCCGCGCGATCGAGCGCTTCGGCGCGATCGATCCGAGCGACCGCGGCAGCACGAGCCGCTACAGCCTGTCGTACCGGGCCGAGCGCGCCGACAGCGACGGTGGCTTCAAGGTCAATGCCTATGTCGTCCGTTCGCGCCTCGACCTGTACTCGAACTTCACGTTCTTTCTCGAGCATCCGGCCGACCTCGACCAGATGCAGATCGACGGCGACCAGTTCGAGCAGAACGAACGGCGCACCGTCTACGGGCTCGCGGCGAGTCGCTCGTGGAGCGGCAGCGTCGCCGGGCGCGAGATGACGAATAGCGTCGGTCTGCAATTGCGCCACGACCGGCTCGATCCGGTCGGCCTGTACGACAGCGTCGGCGGCCAGCGCGTCGCGACGACCCAGCAAAGCCGGGTTCGCCAGACGGGGGTCGGCCTCTACGCCGAGAACGCGCTGCAGTGGACGCGCTGGCTGCGCTCGGTCGCGGGTCTGCGCGCCGACCGCGTCGACTTCGAAGTCGCGAGCTCGATCGCCGAGAACAGCGGCAACCGGCACGCGACGATCGTCTCGCCGAAGCTGTCGTTGATCTTCGGCCCGTGGGACAAAACCGAGTACTTCGTCAACGCCGGCTACGGCTACCACAGCAACGACGCGCGCGGCGCGACCGCGACCGTGTTCGCGAAGCCCGACGCAGCGGGCGTCCGGCAACCGGCCGATCCGGCGGCCCCGCTGGTGCGCTCGATAGGCTACGAGCTCGGCGTGCGGACCGGGCTTGTTCCCGGCCTGCAGAGCTCGCTCGCGCTCTGGCGCCTCGCCCTCGACTCGGAGCTGGTCTTCGTCGGCGATGCCGGCGAGACCGAAGCGAGCCGCGCCAGCACGCGCTACGGGATCGAATGGAACAACCACTACATCGCGGCGCGATGGCTGCTGCTCGATCTCGACCTCGCGCTGTCGCACGCGCGCTTCCGCGGACCGGCCGCGGACGGCACGACCGGTGACCGCATTCCCGGCGCGATCGGCAAGGTCGCTTCGTTCGGCGCGACTGTCACCGATCTGGGGCCCTGGTTCGGCCAGTTCCAGTTGCGCTACTTCGGGCCGCGCCCGCTGATCGAGGACGACACGCAGCGCTCGCGCGCGACGACGCTGGCGAGCGTGCGCGTCGGCTTCAAAGTCACGAAGGACGTCCGCGTCGCGCTCGACGTCTTCAACCTGTTCGACCGCAACGCGAGCGACATCGACTACTCCTACGTCTCGCGCCTGAAGGGTGAACCGGCGGCCGGCGTCGCCGACATCCACAGCCATCCGGCCGAACCGAGGAGCGTGCGGCTGACGTTGACCGCGAACTTCTGATCCGTGCGCGAACTGCGCAAACGGCGCGTCGAGTCGTTCTGCAACAGACTGGCGTCATCCGCCCGCGCGCGCTGCTCGGCTGCGACAATCGCCGATGTCCCGTCGCAGCTGGTCCTCCCGTTTCGCCTCTGCGGCAGCAATCTGCGCGCTGCTGCTGAAGGCGGCGATTCCGCTGCTCGCGGTCGGCGCGGCGCAGATGCGCGGCGTGCCGGTCGCCGAGATCTGCCCGCTGTACGGCGTCGCGCTGTCGGCTGCCGCGCCGGCGATCCACGATGGGCATGCGCATCACCATCACCACGGCGCACCGTCCGAACACGGCGGCGGGTCCGAGCCGGCGGCCGACCACGCCGACGGCGGCCATTGCGCGTTGACCGCGCTGGTCGCGTTCGCGGCGCGGGGCGACGCGCCGCTGTTCGCGCGATCGACTGCGTCGAGAGCAGCCGATGGGGCGGCGGTTGTCTGCAGCGTTCGCCGGGATGCCTGCGCGCGCTGGGCCGCGCGGCTGGAACACGGGCCGCCGCGAGGCGCCTGAGTCCGTCTTCCACCGGCCGTCGGCGCGCAGCGCGCCGGCATCGCATCGCTTCCTCTTCGTGCCGCATTCGCCGCGGCGAGAGCGGCGCTGCGGTGCGTCGTCGGCCGACTCACGCATTCAAGACATGGAACCCGTATGAAAGACATCCGGAGATACGGCGTCGGCTTTGCGCTGATCGCCTCGAGCTGGGCCGCGTCCGCATCGTGCGGATCGGCGTTCTGCACGCTGATGACCGATCGCTTCGCGCAAGGTGCTGGCGAGCCGCATCTCGGCTGGAGCGCCGACCTGCGGATCGAATCGGTATCGCAAAAGCGCCTGCGCAGCGGCACGCACGACATCGACCCGTCGCAGGTCACCGGCGAGGACGCGATCGAGCGCTACACGAAGAACCTGAACGTCGTGACGACGCTCGAATACGGCGTCAGTGCCGACTGGTCGTGGTCGTTGCGCATTCCGGTCGTGCGGCGCGACCATGCGCACGACCTGATCGACGACACGACCCGGCTGCCGTCGACGAACGAGCGCTGGCGCTTCACGAAGCTCGGCGATGTGCAGTTGCTCGCGCGCCGCCAGTTCGTCGCCGACGATGCCGCGACCGCCTATGCGGTGTTCGGCGGATGGAAGTTTCCGACCGGCTCGACGACGATCACCAATGCCGACGGCACGCGCGCCGAGAGGGCGCTGCAGCCGGGCAGCGGCACCACCGACGGCGTGCTCGGTCTGGCCCTCCGGCGCGCGCTCGGCGGCGCCGACGCGTTGATCGGGCAAGCCAGCGTGGTCGCCGCGCTGAACGAGCACGAGGCGTTCCGGCCGGGGCAGCGGATCGAGGCGTCGCTCGGCTGGTCGCACGCCTTCTCGGAGCGGCTCGGCACGATCGTGCAGGCGAACATGCTCTACCGGACGCGCGATCGCGGCGCCGAGGCCGAGCCCGACAACAGCGGCTCGACGATGCTGAACCTGAGTCCGGGCGTGACGCTCGGAATCGGGCATGCATCGACGCTCTATGCCTACGTGCAGGTGCCGCTCTACCAGCGCGTCAACGGCATCCAGTTGGTGCCGCGCAGCTCGTTCGCGATCGGCTGGACCGGAGATTTTTAAGACGCGCGTTTTTGGCTGCGGCGATTGACTCGCCGCACCGCAAGCGGCTACAGTCGCGCCCGCCTGAGCCGACCGGATCATCTGGTCCGGCACTCTCGTCGAGTGCAGATGCGGGCGCTCGCGTGCCGCACCGGAGCTCATCTGCAATGAAGACGAAAGAGAAAACCGCCGTCGCCGACGAAGGCTTCGCCAGCCGCCTCGGGCCCGGCCTGATCACCGGCGCCGCCGACGACGACCCGAGCGGCATCGCGACCTATTCCCAGGCCGGCGCGCAGTTCCGCTTCGCGCTGGTCTGGACGCTGTTCCTGACGATGCCGCTGATGATCGGGATCCAGATGCTGTCGGCGCGCATCGGCTGGGTCACCAATGAAGGACTGGCCGCGAACATCGACAAGATGTGCCCGCGCTGGCTGACGCTGGCGCTGGTCGGCCTGCTCGTCGTCGCCAACACGATCAACATCGCGGCCGACATCGCGGCGATGGCCGAAGCGGTCAAGCTTCTTGCCGGCGGACCGCAGCCGATCTACGTGCTCGCGATCGGCGCCATCTGCATCGGCACGCAGGTCTCCTTCTCGTACGAGCGCGCCGTCCGCGTGCTGAAGTGGCTGACCCTGGCCTTGTTCTCGTACGTTGCGGTGATCCTGAGCGTATCGGTGCCGTTGAAGCAGGCGATTTCGGAATCGATTCGACCCTGGGCTTTCCTGCCCGCCGACGTTTCGGTCAAGGACTATGCGGCGATGATCGTCGCGGTCCTCGGTACGACGATCAGTCCGTATCTGTTCTTCTGGCAGGCGTCGCAGGAGGTCGAGGACAGCCGGCGCCGGCCCGAATCGGCCGAGGTGCGTTCGCATCCGTCTTACGTCGCCGAGCACCTGTCGCGGATCAAGCAAGACACGTTCGTCGGCATGACGTTCTCGAATCTGATCGCGTTGTGCATCGTGGTCGCGACGGCCGTGACGCTGAATGCGCACGGCGTCACGAACATCCAGACCTCGGCGCAGGCCGCCGAGGCTCTGCGGCCGGTCGCCGGCGAGTTCGCGTTCGCGATCTTTGCGCTCGGCATCATCGGAACCGGGCTGCTGGCCGTCCCGGTGCTCGCCGGATCGGCCGCCTATGCCGTCAGCGAGCTGTTCGGCTGGAAGGCCGGTCTCTCGCACGGCTTTCGCGAGGCGCGCGGCTTCTACCTGATCATCATCGCGGCGACCGGCATCGGCACGGCGATGGGCGCGGTCGAGGTCGACCCGATCAAGGCGCTGGTCTGGAGCGCGATCGTCAACGGCGTGATCTCGGTGCCGATCATGGTCGTGCTGATGATGATCGGGCAGTCGCGCCGGCTGATGGGCAAGTTCACGATCAGCAATCGGCACCGCTTTTTCGGCTGGTCGGCCACGCTGGTGATGGGCGCGGCGGTCGCCTTCATGCTGTCGACGAGCTTCTGAGCCGTCCTGATTCGCGGACTTACTGCTTCGGCCAGGTCACGAACATCGCGGCGACGCAGAGGGCCATCACCAGCGCGGTCAGCCAGCCCATGACCTTCAGCCGGGTCGAGGCGACGAACTCTCCCATCACCGCCCGCCGGCTCGCCATCAGCATGATCACGACGAGGATCGGCACCGCGATCACGCCGTTGATCACCGCGCTCCAGAACAGCGCCTTCACCGGATTGATGTGGGTGAAGTTCATCGCGACGCCGGCCGCGGTCGCGACCGCGATGACGGCGTAGAAGCCTTTCGCGCGGTTCGGCTTGCGCTCGAGGCCAGTCCGCCATGCGAGCGCCTCGCCGACGCCGTAGGCCGCGCTGCCGGCGAGCACCGGCACCGCGAGCAGGCCGGTGCCGATGATGCCGGCCGCGAACAGGAAGAACGCGAACTCGCCGGCGAGCGGGCGCAGCGCGTCGGCCGCCTGGGCCGAAGATTCGATGTCGTGCACGCCGTGGGCGTTCAATGTCACCGCGGTCGTCAGGATGATGAAGAACGCGACCAGATTCGAGACGCCCATGCCGACGTAGGTGTCCAGACCGATCCGCTCGAACTGCTTGCGGGCCTGGTGCGGCGCCCTCTTCAACGGCTTGTCGGTCGGCACCGCCTCGATCTCCTCGACTTCCTGCGAGGCCTGCCAGAAGAAGAGATACGGACTGATCGTCGTCCCGAGCACCGCGACCACGGCGGTGATGTATTCGGTGGAGAGCGAGATCTGCGGTACGAGCGTCCGCAACGCGACCTCGGCCCACGGGATCGAGATCGCGAAGACCGTCGCGACATAGGAAAAGACCGCCAGGGTCAGCCACTTCAGGATGCGCACATAGCGGCTGTACGGGACGAACACCTGCAGCACCAGCGAGACGAGCCCGAACAGCAAGGTGTACCAGACCGTCGTGCCGCCGACCAGCAGATGAAGCGCCGCGCCCATCGCGCCCAGGTCGGCGCCGATGTTGATCGTGTTCGCGACGACCAGCAGCAGCACCAGCGGCAGCAGCAGCTTGCGCGGGTAATGGCGCCTGAGGTTGCCGGCGATGCCGTGTCCGGTGACGCGGCCGATCCGGGCGCTGATCAGCTGGACCGAGACCATCAGCGGGTACGAGAACAGCATCGTCCACAGCATCCCGAAGCCGAACTGCGCGCCGACCTGCGAATAGGTTCCGATCCCGCTCGGATCGTCGTCGGATGCGCCGGTCACGAGCCCGGGTCCGAGCGTGCGCAGCAATCCGCCGATCCCTTTCGGCTTCGTCGGCAGGTATACCGCAGCGGCGACCGGCGCGCCGTTCGTCTTCGCCGGAAGGCCGCGATTGCGCGCCGCCGCCGCCGCGCGCCTGCTGCTGGTCCTGCCCGCGCGAGTGCTCAATTTCATCGGTGCGACGTGGTAGCGAGCGGTTTTCTTTCGACGATTGCCTTGGCGCTTGCTTTCGACGTGACGCCAGCCGCTGCATTCGCGACCGGCGCTGCCGACATCATCGGCACAGCGGCCGAGCGGCAAAGCGGCGAACGTCGATATTCGGGTAGCCTGCGAACCGCCCGCGCGGTAGGAGGATGCCCACCGACCGATGCCGCGCAGCGTCGGCCGCGCTCCCGCGGCGATCGTGTCAGGGACGACCGTGCGTCAACGTGTAGAGCCCGACGTCGACCCGGCCGGCGCGAAAGCCCGCCTCGCAGTAGCAGAGGTAGTACTCCCACAGACGCCGGAACGACGCGTCGAAGCCGAGTGCCTCGATCGCCGGCCATGCGCCGAGAAAGTTGCGCCGCCACGCGGCCAGGGTCGTCGCGTAGCTCGTGCCGAACGTCTCGGCCGACATGACCGCGAGCCCGGCGCGTTCGGCTGCCGCATGCAGCGCCTGCGGCGACGGCAGCATGCCGCCCGGGAAGATGAAGCGCTGGATGAAGTCGGCGCCGCGCCGGTAGTCCTCGAAGTTCGCATCGGCGACGGTGATCACCTGCACGACGGCGATCCCGCCGGGCCGCAGCCGCTCGCGCAAGGTCTCGAAGTAGATTGGCCAATAGCGCTCGCCGACCGCCTCGAGCATCTCGATCGAGACGATGCGGTCGTAGCGGCCGTCGACATCGCGGTAGTCCTGCAGGCGCAGGTCGATCCGGCCCGCGAGGCCTTCGGCGGCGACGCGGTGCCGCGCGTGCGCGAGTTGCTCGGTCGAAAGCGTCAGGCCGGTTACGCGGGTCCCGTTCCGGGCGGCAAGCTCGAGCGCGAGCGCGCCCCAGCCGCAGCCGATCTCGAGCACCTCGGCCTCGCCCGGCAAATCGAGCAGCGCGACGATCCGGTCGAGCTTCGCGGCCTGCGCGTCGTCGAGCGATTCGCTGCCGTCACGGTACAGCGCGCTCGAATAGATCATTCGCGGATCGAGCCACTGCGTATAGAAGTCGTTGCCGAGGTCGTAATGCGCCGAGATGTTTTGGCGGCTGCCGCGGCGCGTGTTCGGGCGCGCCAGATGCATGAAGCGGCTGAGCCAGCGCACCGGCCGGCATGCGTCGATCGCGCCGCCCCAGCCGGCCTCGTTGCGGATGCCGAACTCGAGCACCGCGGTCAGGTCCGGAGTAGACCAGTCGCCGTCGCGATACGACTCGGCGAGGCCGATGTCGCCCTGCAGCAGCAGCCGGCCGAGCGCGCGCCAGCGATGCAAGGTGATCGCGACGTGCGGACCGGCGGCCGCGCCGCGCCCTTCGGCGTGCTCGCCTTCCGGCGTCACGACGGTCAGTGCGCCGCAGCTGACGCCGCGCAGCAGGCGCGCGAGCAGGCGGCGCAGCGGCGCGGCGGCCCACGCCGTTGCGCCGCGCCGGCGGCAATCGAGCGGAAGAATCTCCGAAGGTGAATTGCTGTTCATGGCTCTCGACGGTTGACGATGGTCACGGGGCTGGCCGGAAGGGCCGGGCGCGGGTGCAGCGGAACGCGCTTGAGCCACAGCCGCAGCGCTTCCCAGCGGATCGCGCCGACGACCTTCAGCGTCAGCAGCGGATGCGCCAGCCACGCACCGAGCAGCGCGGCATCGTCGAGCGGCCGCCGCTGCGCGTCGAGGCTCGCGACCAGGACCGTGCCGGCGCCGTCGCTCGCGTTGATGCCGAGGCTCAGCGCGGCGCGATCGGCGCGCGGTGGCTCGACCCGGAAGTCGTAGTCCATCTGCAGGCCGAGGAACGGCGAGACGTGGAATTGCTTCGCGCAGCGCTGACGGATCGGCTCGCCGGGCTCGGTCGCGTCGACCGCGACGAGATAGCCGTGGCGCTCGCCGAACGTGTTGTTGACCTCGTAGAGGATCGCCTGCAGCGAGCCGTCGCGGCGATGGCAGAAATAGACGCTGAGCGGGTTGAAGACGTGGCCGAGGATGCGCGGCATCGCGAGCAGCCGGATCGCGCCGCCGGTCGGCATCGAGGCGGCGCGGAGCTGCCGTTCGACGTGCTCGCGCAGGTTCGTGCCGTCGCCGGCGCCGTGGTCGCGTTCGTGCAAGCTGAAAAGATTGAAGCGGTTCAGCGAGAACAGTCGCAGGCGCGCGTCGAGCGCGGGCAGCTCGTCGAGATCGAAGAGCAGCGTGAAGATGCGATAGCGCAAGCGATGCCGCGCAGGCCGCAGCCGTTGGTGCATCACGCGGCCGACGTAGAGCGCCGACTCGTTCGTCATCGGACCACCGCCCGTTGCGGATGAAGCTGGATCCGCGCCGATTCGTCGGCGGCGCTCCACGGCCGCCGCACGCCGCCCAGCGCCTCGGCGACCGCGAGCCCGGCCTGCAGGCCGTCTTCGTGGAAGCCGGAGCCGAAATACGCGCCGCAGAACCAGGTCCGGCGCCGTCCCTGCAGCGACCACAGCTCGTCCTGCGCGCGGATCGCGTCCGCATCGAAAATCGGGTGCTCGTAGAGCTCGGTGCGGATCAGCTTCTCGGCCGCGGGCTCGCGCGTCGGATTCAGGGTCAGGAAGAGCGGCGTCGCATCGTCGATGCCTTGCAGACGATTCATCCAGTAGGTCACGCTGAGCTCGTCGCGCCGCCCGCGCTCGGCCGTGTAGTTCCAGCTCGACCAGACCGCGGGCCGCCGCGGCATCAGGCTCGCGTCGCGATGCAGCACCGCGCGGTTGCGGCTGTAGCCGAAGGCGCCGAGCAGCCGGCGCTCGTCGACCGACGCATCGGGCAGCAGGCCCAGCGCCTGGTCGGCATGGGTCGCGATCACGACGTGGTCGAAGCGCTCGGCGGCGCGGCCGTCGCCGGTCCGCACGAAGGCGCCGTCGGCGCGGCGATCGATCTGCACGACGCGACTATCGAGTCGCAACGGCCGGCCGATCTGCTTCATCAGCGCCTGCACGTACGAGCGGCTGCCGCCCTGCACGGTGCGCCACGGCGGGCGCCGGCGCAGATCGAGCAGGTGGTGGTTCTCGCAGAAGCGGACGAAGGCTTGCGCCGGATAAGCGCCGATCCGCGCAGGCGCGGTCGACCAGATCGCCGCGGCCATCGGGTAAAGGTGGTCGTCGCGGAAGGCCCGGCCGTAGCCGCGCCGGTCGAGGTACTCGTCGAGCGAGATCAGGCCGAGCTCGCGCGCATCGGCCGGCGCCTGGCGGTAGAAGCGCAGCAGATCGCGCAGCATCGACCAGAAGCGCGGGCTGACGAGGTTGCGCGGCTGCGCGAACAGCCCTCTCAGATCGGTGCCCGAGTATTCGAGCGCGCCGTCGTCGAGGCTGACCCCGAACGACATCTCGGAGGGCTGCGTGCGCACGCCGAGATGGCGGAACAGCGCGGTCAGGTTCGGATAGGCGGCTTCGTTGTAGACGATGAAGCCGGTGTCGACGCGGATCGGTCCCGCGGCAGACGGCACGTCGACCGTGTGGCTGTGCCCGCCGGGGCGGACGTCGGCCTCGAACACCGTGACGCGGTGCCGCTGCGACAGCAGCCACGCCGCCGACAGCCCCGAGATGCCGCTGCCGATCACCGCGACATCGAGCACGGTGTCGTCGCGCCCGATCTTCGTTCGGGGTCGCTCGGGCGCCGTCATCAGCATCATCGCGTCATCCCCGGATCTCCTGTTCAATCCGCTTCTGTACGCAGCGGAGCGGGAATTGGATGAGCCCGCCGGGCAGGCATGGCGCGGCCGGCGCCGACGCTCCCTGACCGGTTCAGCCGCGGCGCGCGCCGAGCCGCGCCGTCGCGAAGGTCGCGGCCGCGGCGGAGAGCGCGGTGACGGCCGTGCCCCAGCACAGATCGGCCGCCGTCACGTGCCACGGCCAGCCGCGCAGCGTCGCCTGGTTGGTCAGGTCGTAGGTCGAATAGGCGACGAGGCCGAGCAGCGCGCCGTGACCGAACGCAGCGCGCCAGCGGCCCGCGGCGGGCGCGACCGCGAAGACGACGATGCCGGCGAAATAGACCAGATAGAACGCCAGCGCCGGAAAAAGATCGAAGCCGGCCTGCATCAGGTGGCCGAGCGCGGGGCGATAGAGGCGTTCGGCCGTCAGGGAGAGCCAGGTCGCATCGAGCGCGAGGAAGACCACCGCGGTGACCGCATAGGCAGCGACAAGGGAGAGGCCCGACGACTCTTTCGGCGCGACCTTCATGCACCGTTCCTGTTTGGTCTTCCCGGCACGAACGCGTTCGTGCGCGCGATGTAGTCGCGATAGGCGGGGCGCCGCTCGACGATGTCCTTCTCGAGCAGGCTGACGCCGGAGACCTTCAGCAGCAGCAGCGTCATCAGTGCCGGCGCGACGACGCTCCAGACGCCGGCCCGGCCCGCGCCGGCAACCGCGATCAGCCAGAAGCCCCACCAGACGCAGGCCTCGCCGAAGTAGTTCGGGTGCCGGCTGAAGCGCCACAGGCCGCGGTCCATCACGGTTCCGGCGTGATCGGGTTCGGCCTTGAAACGCCGCATCTGGGCATCGGCGACGGCCTCGAAGACGATGCCGAACAGCGTCAGCGCGATGCCGGCGAGATCGCGCCAGCCGGGCGCGCCGCCGGCGCGCATCGCGGCGAGGAACGGCGCCGAGACGATCCACGCGAGCAGCGCCTGCAGACCGAACACGAGGTACAGGCTCTTCAACGCGAAACGAGGCTCGTTGCGGGCGCGGATCGCGCGATAGCGGCGGTCCTCGCCGTGGCCCCAGTTGCGCTGCGTGATGTAGGCGCAGAGTCGCAAGCCCCACGCGATCGCGAGCGCCAGCATGCATGCGCCGCGCGCGCCGGGATCGGGGGTCAGCACGAAGTAGATCGATGCCGCGCCGACGATGTAGACCGGCCAGAAGCGATCGACGAGGCTGACGTCGCGGCGCGCGACGCTGGCGAGCCACGTCGCGGCGGCCAGCGCGACGATCAGCGCAAGGCCCGCGCCGGCGACCTCGAGCGGCGCCAAGGGCTCAGCCAAGCGTCGCCTCCGCCGGTGCGGCGGCGCTGTCGCGAGCCGGCGTCGTCGCGATCGCCCGGATCGCCCGCGAACTCGAGCCCGTCTTCATCCGCGCTTCTCGAACAGGTAGTGGCTGACCCACCAGCGCTGCCCGTCGTCGTAGCCGAACAGCTCGGCGACCGACATGAAGAAGAGGCGCCAGCGTGCCCACCAGACGTCGGCCTCCGACGCATAGGTGCTTTCGAAGAGCGGCCGCAGCGCGGCGCGCTGTTGATCCATGTTGCGCAGCCACGCTTCGGCGGTGCGCTGGTAGTGCCGGCCGTTCCAGCGCCAGCGCCGCGATAGGCGCAGGTCGTCCTGGCAGTGCAGCGCGAGGTCGTCGCTCGGCATCATTCCGCCCGAGAAGAAGTGCTTGCTCATCCAGTCGCTCGCATCGCGCTCGACGAATGCGTACGGCGCGTCGCGATGCGCGAAGACGTGCATGAAGAAGCGGCCGCCGGGCGCGAGCCAGCTCGCGACATTCGCGAACGCGAGCGGCCAGTTGCGCAGATGCTCGAACATCTCGACCGAGACGATGCGGTCGAAGCGCTCGTTGGTATCGAAGGCGTTGAAGTCGCAGGTGACGACGCGCACGTTGTCGAGGCCGCGTGCGGCCGCTTCCGTCTCGATGAAGCTGCGTTGCGATTGCGAATTCGACAGCGCGGAGATCCGGCTGCGCGGATAGCGTTCGGCGATCCACAAGGTCAGAGAACCCCAGCCGCAGCCGAGCTCGAGCACCTGCTGCCCGTCGGCGAGGCCGGCGCGTTCGCAGGTGACCGCGAGGGCCGCGGCCTCGGCCTGCGCCAGCGTTTCGACGCCTTCGGGCCAAAAGCAGCTGCTGTACTTGCGGTGGGCGCCGAGGACCTTCGCGAAGAACGCGGCCGGCACCTCATAGTGCTGCTCATTGGCTTTTTCGGGCAGCAGCGCAAGCTGCGAGGCGCCGATCTCGTCGACGAAGGCCTGCGTCAGCTCGGCCGCCGCCGCCGCATCGCCGTCGCCGAGCTCGGCCAGACGTGCCTTCAGCAGCCGACGGATGCCGAGCCGCACGACGCGGTCGGGCACCAGACCCTGTTCGACCCAATTGACAGCGGAGGCGGTGTTCGGCATTCGGAAGCGGCTCGCGCGGAATGGTTCAACTGCCCTCTACGCAGCGGCACGCGGATCGGATGCAGCTGCGGCGGCCGCTGCAACTGCGACGACCGGTCAGAAACTCTTCTTCCAGCCGACCGTCAGTCCATGCGGCAGGAGGCCGACCGATAGCGCGTTCGCGCGCCCATGCGCATAGGCCCCGATGCCGGTGCCGATCAGCAGGCTCGCGAGCACGTCGGACTGCCAGTGCGCGCCGGCCTTGACGCGCGCGAACGCGTCGTAGACGGGCAGCAGCTCGAGCGCGTAGACGGCGGGATGCTCGGCTCCGTATTCGAGGACGAACGGCGTCACGGCGGTCGTCACCTCCATCACTTCGCCGCTCGGAAAGCTCTTGAAGCGGCTGCCCTTGAACCACTGGTTCGGGTCGTCGGTCTGCGACGGACGCGCTCGGCCGAAGATGCGTTTCAGGCCTTCTGAGGTGCCGGCGCCGATCACGACCGAATCGACCGATTGCCAGAATGTGTGCCCGAGCCGGTTGCCGTCGCCTTCCCAGAGCGCGCCGGCCGCGATCGCGACCGGCACGACTTCTGCGAGCAGCAGCTGGTTGCGGCGCTTCCAGAGGCCGTTGTCCTGGACCGTCACGCGGTGGTCGATGCCGAACGGTCCGCCGTCGGCGCGCGCATCGGGCGAAGCGACGGCGAGCGCCACGAGGATTGCGAACGCGAGTGGCGCCGATGTCGAAAGGAAGGGTTTCACGACCGGACGGAAGGTTCGGGGCAAGTCTGACGCCGGCGCCTTGCGAAGGGCTGACAGTGCAACGGAGCTATGCGGGTCCCCTGGCTTTCAGCCGCAACCACTTCAGCTTCGAGATGCAGCGGACCGAATGGAGCCGAAGCTCGCGGTTCGCCGCCGGTTTGCCGTCGGCCAGCGCCAGCGTGATCGATTTCGCCGCGTCGGCGCTTTCCGCGCACGTCCAGTTCTTGCCGTCCTCGATGCGGCACGGCGCCAGTCGCCCGGTCGGCGCCGAGGCGCCGACGTTCCAGAACAGGACTTCCGCGCGCGGCTTCGATGCCTTGAAGCGGATCCTCTCGGCAGCGGCGAGATGTCCGGTGCAGTTGTCGTCGACCCATTCGCCGCCGACGCACCGCGCCGTATAGAGCGTCCGCTCGCCTTGCAGCGACATCACGTCGGAGGCCCAGCCGCCTATAGCCAGCAGCACGATCGTCGCACCGAACACGAGCCAGACGCGCCGCATCAGGCGGCGGTGCGCGGCCTCGCAGTGCGCCGGGTCCGCGGGGCGGGGCGGTCCGAATCTGCTCGGTCCGGTCAATCTGGATTCGTCGCTCATCGAGGCGCATTCTCGCTCCGCGCGAAAGGCACTTCAACGGAACCAACATCCGAAGGTCGGACAAAGAACCGGTCTCGTCGACGAGGTCTTCGCGGCTCGCTTTGACAGGCGTTTGACAGGAACGGAATGCACACTTTGCCGCCGCTCGGTTTTCTACCCGTCGGTCGAGCGGCTCGAGATGCAGATGAATCCGGAACAGCGCGCGCTTCTTTCGCGAGCCGAGTTGTACGGATCGGTGAAGGCCTCGAGCGCGGACGAGCAACGCACGTGCATCGTACTGTGCCGGCGCGGCCTGCTGAAGATCGAGCAGCGCGACGGACAGATCGCCTACGTCCTCACTCCCGCCGGGCTGGCTGTGCTGTAGACGCTCCTGCCTGGAAAGATCAGACAGCATGCGCTTTCGTTTCCGTCGCCGCGTCATCGACCCTTTCCCGCACCTCTGGCGCATCCGCGCACCGAACCCGCGCCGATCGGCCGAATGGCTCGGCGATGCGGCGCACCGGCGGCGCGAGACGCCGCGCATCTCCGCGCGGACCCTGCTGCTGCGGATCGTCGTCGGCTGTGCGCTGATCTACGCCTGTTATCTGATCTCGACGCCGGCGTGCCGGGCAAACGCGTCGGCCGTCGATTGCCTGCAGCCCGCGCCAGCGGATTCGCTTCCCGAGTTTCCGTAGCAACTGGCGTCGGTCGACACGGAAAGGAATTTGAAAGCCTCGGTCCGCACACTTTCGATCGGCTCGACATCGCACCCGATCTCGCCGTGATCCTCGACATCTCCGCCGCCGCGCTCGCCGGCTTCCTGCTTCCCTATTCGTGGCTCGCCGGTCTCTTCTCGCGATGGTGGCCGGGCCTGCGCTTCGAATGGAAGGACTACCTGCAGATGTGGGAATACGACGGCCGCGGTCAGCGCTTCTGGTCGTGGTTCGGAGCCGGCTTCGTGCTCAGCGTGACGGTCGCGATCTCGCTCGTCGTCAAGGTGCTTGCTTGGTGAAGCGACGTTCGTCAACTGGTGTCATCACGGGGCCCGTGAAAGTCGCGCCGAAAGCTTCCTGAAAGGTTCTCTCCCTACGCTCTTTACAGAGGGCGGGGGACAGGCGCGTCGAATTTCACGGGTACCGAATCTATCTCGGACCCGTCGGCGCGAACGGCGCGACGAGAGCGCGCGGTCGCCGACCGAAAACGTCCGCCGAACATGTCCGATGTGCGAGACCGATGCTTCGGGAGATCCCCCGGACCCCGTTGCCCGTGAAGCGACCGACCGCGGTCTGACGCACCCCTCAAACCTCTCTCCTTTGCCTGCATGAATAACCGAAATCTTGTCCGGGGGCTGTTCCTTGTCGCGATCTCGCTGCTGTTCGGCATCTGGTCGCTGAAGTATCAGATCGGTCAATTCAGCCGGGCCGGTCCGGGCCTGTTCCCGCTGATGGTCAGTTGCATCCTCTTCCTGATCGGCGTCGTCACGTTGATCCGGGCGCGCTTCGTCGAGCCGGAGTCGCTCCATTTCAACTTCAAGAATCTCGCGATCGTCCTTCTCAGCCTGGGCGGCTTCGCGGTGATTTCCGAATACGTGAACATGATCGCCGGCATCGTCTTCATGGTGTTCGTCTCGACGTATGCCGGCACCTCCTACTCCCTCGTCCGCAACCTCAAATTGTCGGCAGGCCTGATCGCGATCGCCTTCGCCATGAGCAAGCTGCTCGGCGTCAACCTGCCGCTGTTCTGATGGAAATCCTGCACAACCTCGCGTTCGGTTTCGAACACGCGCTCACCCTTCAGAACCTGATGTACTGCGCGATCGGCTGCGTCGTCGGGACGCTGGTCGGTCTGTTGCCGGGCCTCGGGCCGCTGGCGACGATCAGCCTTTTGTTACCGCTGACCTATTCGATTCCGACCGGCAGCGCGCTGATCATGTTGTCGGGGATCTACTACGGCGCGCAGTACGGCGACAGCGTCAGCGCGATCACGATGAAGATTCCGCATGCGAGCAGCATCGTTGCCTGCATCGATGGCTTCCAGATGACGTTGAACGGCAAGACCGGCCTGGCGCTGTTCACCGCCGGCATCTCGAGCTTCATCGGCGGGACCGTCGCGATCGTCGTGCTGTCGACCCTGGCGCCGATGCTCGGCGAGGTCGCCTTCCTGTTCGGCCCGGCCGACTATTGCGCGTTGATGCTGCTCGGCTTCGTCTGCGTCAGCTTCGTCACCACCGGCAACATCCTGAACGGCTTGGCGATGAGCCTGATCGGCGTGATGCTCGGCACCATCGGCACCGACGTGAACAGCGGCGTGCAGCGCTTCACGATGGATTTGCCGTTTCTGGCCGAAGGCGTCGGCCTCGTCAGCGTCGCGCTGGGCTGCTTCGGCATCGCCGAAATCGTCAAGAACCTCGATGCCAAGAACACCCAGACGCCGTTCAACGGCAAGATCAACCTGATGCCGACCTGGCCCGAGTTCAAGCGCATCATTCCGAGCGCGTTGCGCGGCAGCGTGATCGGGTCGTTCCTCGGCATTCTTCCCGGCGGCGGTCCGACACTCGCGCAGTTCGGTGCTTACGCGGTCGAGAAGCGTTTCAGCAAGTACAAGAGCGAGATCGGCAAGGGTGCGATCGAAGGCGTGGCCGGCCAGGCCGCAGCCGACGAAGCGGCGGCGCGGACCAGCTTCATCCCGCTGATGGCGATCGGCATTCCCGAGAACGCGGTGATGGCGCTGATGCTGGCCGCCTTCATCATCAAGGGCGTGCAACCGGGTCCGAACATGATCGCGACCCACCCGGACCTGTTCTGGGGCCTCGTCGCGAGCATGTGGATCGGCAACGTGTTCCTGGTCGTGCTGAACGTTCCGCTGGTGCGCTTCTGGCTCTCGGTGTTCAAGATTCCGTACACGGTGCTGTTTCCGTCGATCCTGTTCTTCTGCTGCGTCGGCACCTTCAGCATCAACAACAACCTCGACGACATCTACATCACCGCGACGTTCGGACTGATCGGCTACATGTTCCTGCGTCTCGACCTCGAAGCCGCGCCGTTGCTGCTCGGCTTCATCCTCGGGCCGATGCTCGAAGAGAACTTCCGCCGCGCGCTGCTGTTGAGCCGGGGCCACTTCACCGGCTTCCTGACCCGGCCGATCAGCGGTTCGCTGCTCGCGCTGATCGCGCTCTTCATGCTGTGGCAGGTGTTCCTGTTCGTGCGCGCGCCGCGCGCAGCGCCGGCGGCCCATGTGCCCGAGTAGTCGCGAAGCGTGACCGCGGGATCGCGCGCTCGCGCGATCCATTCAATCCGGTTCGTAGCATGGCGCTTGCGTGATGTCGGCATCGAAGCCGAGCAGCACGCTCGCCAATTCCAGTGCTCGCCATAGATGGGCCGGCATCCGGGCGATCGCCTCGGGCGACTTCAGCGCGGCGATGTGCGAAGCGATCTGCGCATGCTGATCGGCACTGAGGAAGTGGCGGCTCAACATTTCGTCCAGTGTCTGCACGCTGTGCACTCCTCGTCGGATCGATGTCGATCGCGACGTATTGCCGGCGTAGGCGCGCGCCGCCGGCACCCATCAGCCTGAACCGAACCGCGGACGAGCTCTCGGTCGCCGAATACACCTTGACCGGTATCGACACCAACCCGAACGTCAGCGACCGCGTCGCGACGGAACGCGCGGCCATCGCCGGCTCCTAGTTCTTCTTGCGCCTGCCGTCGGGCTCGACCGCGACGCCCTTGAACTTGGTGCCGTCTTTCTTGACGTCCATGAACTTGCCCTTGCCGGTGCCGGTGCCGTCTTCGTCGCGCTTGACGAAGTCGCCGGTCTTCGGATTCTCGACCTGGGTTCGACCGGAGACCGCTCCGGTGCGTGATCCGGAACCTGTGTTCTTGGCCATCGCACGTCCTCCTGTGAGTGCGGAGAAAGGTAACGTGTCTTGTACGGGCGACCCCATCGGACGGCGCCGGCAGATCGAGTAGGACAGCGGCAAGGCACCAAAATCGAGGCGAGCACCCGGTCGCGTCGGTCGCCGCTCGGCGAGATCGGCTGCGGCCTCTCGCGCGATCCCCGCGGATCGAAAGCGGCTCGCCCGGGAAATGGCAGACCGAACACGCCCTCTTCGAACGATCGGTTCGTGCCGGCGGAGCGACGATGGGCGCATTTCAAGCGTCGCGGGAGAGCCGCGAGAAACCCCATGAAGCTCGTCGAGTATTGGCGCTGGCGTTATCGAGATCCCGAGACGGGTCATATCCGCCGCACGCCGCTGCAGATGTCGGAGGTCGAGATCCTCAAGCTCTCCGCTCACGCCGAACGGATCGATGGAACGATGACGGTGCGCGAGGTCAACGAAGACCCGGAAGATACGACGCCGGACGTGTTTCGCAGACAGGCCTGAGGCGAAACCGTGTCGAACGCGCGCCGACGCCCGGATGACGACGCGGTGTCGTCGGCCGGCCGCGAGCACGAGGAATTCCTCGCCGCGTACCGGGCCTGGGAAGCCGCGAGCGATGCCTGCTACGCGAAGATCGTCGGCGGCATGAACGGGGCGTCGCTGGACCGGGACCTCGCCGCGATCGGGCGTCTCCACGCCGAATGGCTGAAGAAGTCGAAGCCGATCGCCGACCGGCGCTCAGACCACAAATAGACACGGGCTCGGATTCGACCGAATCCTGCCGGCCCGGCGCTCGCCGGCAAAGATGCATCCTATTGCCGGGGAAGCGAACGGCCGATCCTTAAAGTGTTTGCCGGGACAGCCGATATCGAATGATGAGTACAGCATCGAATCCGACCGGCGAGGCAAATCTCGCACAGTGCGCCCAGCGCATGCAACGAGAGGCCTATGAACTGGCCGGAGCAGAGGCACGGAGTTTGGGCGTCGCGCGAGAAGACAACCCGTTCTTGCGCAAGACCTACGGGCCGCTCGAGTCGGATCGCATGAAGCTGCTGGCGGGCTACTGGTGGAAGGGCTGGGACGATGCGCCGCGCAAGCGGCGTTAGTCCTGCCTCGCGCTCGCCGGTTCGGCCTTGCCTTTTCCCGAGGTTCGTCTTTCTCCACGTCGCGCAATGATCAAGTCAGCGGTCGCTGCTTGCAGCGCGACTCGACGCGATTGACCTGGATCCTCGTCGCGGGCACTACCGCCATCTGGCCTTCGTCCTTGCCACGGCGCTGACGTTGCGCGACAACCGGGCCGCGGACGAAGCTCGCGCGCGTCAGGCCGCAGAGAATCATCGAACGGTCTCGCGACGATCGCGCTCCGCTTCTAGCCGT
>JBDTXV010000005.1:0-20328 GCA_040006015.1 Caldimonas sp. | reverse complement strand
AAGTTCAGCGTGACCGCCTCGCCGCGGAATCGGGCGGCATTGCGCGTTTGGGCGACGGCGGCCGGCACCGGCACCAGCGCGAGGCCGAGCAGCGCTGCGGTGGTTGCGATCGCAACGGCCTTCTGCCGCATGCGCGCGTGAATTTTCGGGGCGCGTGGCTTCATGCTCATCCGATCGAAATGACGGAGCGGGCGCCGTCGCGCCGCCCGATGATGTTCAGCAGGTTCGAAAGCGCGGCCTCGTCGGCCGCCGCTGCCCGCGCTTCGCCGCGGAAGCGAACGCCGCCGAGCCCCCAGGTGCCGCTGCCCGACAGTTGCAACGGGCCGTTCAGTGTCGACAGCGTCAGGCGCGTCGGGCTGGTGTCGTTGCGCTCGCCCGATAGCGTCATCCGGTAGCTGCCGAGCGTTTCGAGCGTCGTGACTTTCGACGAGACGTTCTGCAGCTCGATGTCGGCGCGGCCGTCGAGGCGCCAGCGCCCCTCGACCGTCTCGACCGTGAACCCGGGCGTGACCAAGCGGACGACGCCGCCGAGCTGGATCGTGTTCCACGGCGTGCCGAGGCCGCCGAGCCAGGCGCTCGGCCACTGCGCGACCCAGCCGCCGGACGGCGCGACCGTTGCGGCGAGGCGGCCGAAGCCGGGGCGCAGGCGCACGACGACGGTTCCGTTCAGGCAGCACGCCTGTTGCGCGCGCAGGTCGAGCCCGAATCCCTTCGGCACCAGCGTCCATTCGAGCCGGCCCGGCAATGCGCTGGCATCGCGGCTGCCGCGGCCGCCGGTCAGGATCGGCAGCGCGCTGCCGTTCCAGATCGAGCCGCGCGCATCGGCGAGCAGCACGCGCCCGTCGGTCCGCGCCGCGACGAAGTCGGCGAGCCACGCCGCCGGTGCGAAGGCGATCAACGCGACCAGCGTGCCGAAGACCAGGCCCGCGATCGCCCAGCGCAGGCTCGCACCGCGCGATTTGTCCCAGGCGATTTCGGCATAGGTCGATTCGCCCCAGCCGGACGCGGCGACCGTCGGCGTCCAGAGCGGGCGCTTGCGTCGGCGCGAGAGGATCATTGCGCGCCTCCGAGCGTGACGACGATCGTGCCGCTGTAGCCCTGCGGAGCGCGCGACAGGCTGGCTTCGATCGGCCGCGCGCGCGCCGCGCTGCGCGCCTCGCTCAGCCAGGTCCGCAACGCTTCGGAGCCGATCCCGGTCAAGGTCAACGACGCGCGGTCGCCTTGCAACGAAAGACGCGCACCGCTGCCGAGTCGATCGGTTGCCGCCTTCAGCGCGGCCGCGGCCTGGATCGACGAGACCGGCGCGACCGCGCGCAAGGTCGTGACCTCCGCCGCGTTGGCCTGGATCTGCTGCAACTGGCGTTCGATTGCGTCGAGTTGGGCCGGCGCCTCGCGTGCGGTGCGCCACGCCGGTTGCACGAGCACGAGCCAGATCAGCACGAGGACGAGGGCGACGAAGCCGGCACCGAGCGCCTGACGCTCGCGCGGGGCGCGCTCGCGCCAGAACAGCGCCGCCTGTTGGCGCAGGCTGGCGATCGGCGCGGTGGTGTTCAGGGCCTCGGTGCTCATGATGCGGTTCCCGACCGCGCCCGGCTCAGCGTGACCCGGCCTTCGCCGGCATCGACGCGCCAGCCTCCGGGGCGAAGCGCGTTGCGAAACTGTTCGATCTGCGCATCGTTCCAGCCGATCGCCGCCAGGCTGAGCCTGCCGGGCTCGAAACGGAAGTTCTCGACCGGCCGGTCCGGCGGCCAGGCCGACGCGGCGGCTTGCAGCATCGGTTCGAGATCGGCTTCGCCCGGCTTGCCGGCCAACGCACGCAGCGCCTGGGTCTCACGCTGCATCACGGCGCCGGCATCGCGCCGGATGTCCTGCTCGCCGACGCGCGGAAAGCTCGCCTTGACGAGGTCTTGCAGGGTCGCGCGACGCGCATCGATCGCGCCGCGCTGATGCCAGGCCCACAGATTCAGGCCGACGATCTGGGCCAGCACCAGTGCGACCGCGCCGATGCGGACCGGGCGCCACTCGGGGCTCATCAGGCGCCGAATCGAGTTGCGCAGCGCGCGCGCGCCGCGGGTCCGCGGCGCCAGCTCGAACTGGCGTAGGTTCCAGAGACTGCGTGCAGCCTGCAGCAGGCGCTGCTCGAGCGGCATCACCGTGACCGGCGCGCCGAGCCACTGCTCGGCGGTCATCGCTGCCGACGGCGACGCGCTCCAGCGTGTCGTCGGCGGCGGCGGCATCGGCACGAGGGCGCGCGCGAGGCCGCCCTGCAGGCGCAGGTTGGCGACGCCGTTCTGGTGTGCCCACGTCAGCGACACCGCGTCCGTAGCTTCGGCTCCTTCGGCGATCGAGAAGTGGCCGCTTGCCGGCTCGTCGGGCCAGACCATCGGGACGACCCGATCGACGAAGACACGCGCACGCTGCAGCAGCGCGAGCTCGCCGCGCAACCACTGGCGGTCGAGCGCTGCGACCCAGGTCGGTTGCCCGCCGGTCGCGCCGGGGGCCAGCGCGAGGTGGGTCGCCTCGTCATCCTCGAGCAGCGCCTCTTCGAGAAGTCCGCCGAGAGCCGCGCGCAGCCGCGCCGCGGGAGCCCGCGGCATCGCGATCCGATGCCAGCCGACGTCGGTATCGGCGAGCACCGCGACTACGGTCGCGGCTCTTGGCAGCAGGGCCGCCGCGCAATGCCCATGCGCTTCGACGTCGATCCCGTCGGGCGTGATCACGTAGTCGTAGTCGTCCTGCGCGCGCACCGGCTCCGCGGCCGTTGCGTCCGACGGGCGCGAGCGAACGCGCTGGCGGGAGGGGATGCGGAGGACGAGGGTCGACATGGCAGGGGGCGGCTAGCACATTGTAGGTATCGGCACAGCGGAAAAGTCCATCAATCAAGGACTTACGTTCCGTTCTTATGGACCGATCGATGCACTGGTCGCGATTTTCGCGACTCATGTACCGGGCTGGTCTCGGCTCGCGACGTTTTCGCGGCGCAGCACCGTGGGGACGCCCTTGCTCGGCCGCTGGACCAGCGAGATCTGCTCGAGCACGCGGTCGCCGAGGCGGAAGCGGCCACGGACCTCGAAGTAGCTCGACCGCACGTCGACCTTGTTGGCAAGAGGGATCGTCGGAATCTCCAGCTGCGCCTGCGCTACGGTATTGAACGGCCGGCGCTGGATCAGCCGCTGGGCCGAGGCGAGATCGAGGTCCTTGACTGCGGCGACCAGCACTTCGCGCGAGGCCGTATTGACATTGACGGGGGTCGGGACCGGCAGCAGCACGACGTAGGGGCCGAGCGCCCGCAGCGCGTCCGGATCGACGCCGAGCCAGGCCAGCTGGGCGACCGTAGCCGGCAGCAGCGGCGCGCGGGATTCGGCGTCCTTGGCGCCGCCGCCTATCGCGGAAGCGAGGCCGGCCGCTATGCGGTCGGCCGCGTCGGTCGACGCGCCGATCACTTCGCAGAGCCGCTTCAGCGCGGCCACGGCGTCCTGATCGACCTTGCCGCCGGCGACGAGGTTCTTCAGGTTGAAGCGCCCCTGCGCGTCGCTGATCGAACCGGCGAGAAAGGCTTCGGTCGCGTCGTCGGTCGAAACCTTGTCGGACGCGAGGAAGGTCGAGAGGCGCGCCTCCATCAGCGGCGTCGCCCACGGCTCGCCGAGCTTGGTGGCGCCGTTGCGGGCGTCCTCCTTCAGGATCAGCCGGGCCCAGTCGAGCGCGCCGGAGAGGATCCACGCCGACTGCGACCGGGCCCGCTCGGCCGACTCGACCTGAACCGAGCGCCATTGCTGCCAGAGCATCGACGCGGCCAGCGTCGCGACGAGCGTGACAATGATCATCGCGGTCAGCAACGCGACGCCGCGTTGTCGGCACGCTGCGAGACCGTTGCGGCTCCGGTCGGCTCTCATGGCTTGACCAGCGTATCGCGGACGAGGCTGCCGTTCTGGCCGCTGCCGGGTGCGAAGCTGAGGATCATCCGCACGCCGTCCGGCAACGCGGAGGACGGCGGCGGCGCGCTCGCGCCACCGGCCGCCGGCGCCAGATCGCGCGTCGACTGGCAATTGCTCCAGCCGCCTTGATAGAACTGGACCTGCCAGCCGGAAAGGCCGCTGACGGCACGCAGCTGTCCCGGCTCGCCGCCCTGGAACTGCTCGGTTCGGAGCCAGTGGTCCTGCAGTTCACCGGCCGTCGTCACCGCGGGGCTGGCCCAGCGCCACCAGCTCGAATCGGTCGCGCTGTCCGGGCGCAACGCCCACGCGACGACCTGGAGGCCGCCTTCGGCGCGCCGTATCAGGCGCACGGTCGAGCCATCGCAGGTCAGCGCCGGCACCGAGCTGGACTCCTGGATCGACGCGAGGTCCTGGTCCCACTGCGCGACCACGCTGTTGAGGCGCAGCGTGCGCTCGAGGCGATCCCGGCTTGCATCGCGCGCGCGCACGATGCCGTCGACGCCTTGCCACGCCATCATCGCCATCACCGCCATCACGGTCATCGCGACCAGCACCTCGATCAGCGTGAAGCCCGCCGGCCTGCGCATCATTGGAAGCGGCCGACGATCGTCGAAAGGGTCAGGATCGGGTTGCCGCTTTCGTCGGCGATCTGCGCGTCGACGCGGCGAAAGTTGGGATTCGGCGTCGGCCGCACGACCTCGTTGCCGATATAGCTGCGACCGAGCTGCTCGCAGGCGAACGGGCTGTCGCCGATGCTCGGATAGAGGCGCGCGAGCTTCATCTCGGTCAGATGGTTGTCGGCGCACCACTGGGCCGCGCTGACATCGGCGAGTCGCTGCGTATTGCCGGTCAGCGAGCCGGCAGCGCGGACGCCGGCGCCGAGCGTGATCGCGACGATCGCCAGCGCGACCATCACCTCGATCAGCGTGAAGCCGCGCGGAACCGTTCGCATCAGCGCGCCACCGTTTCGCTCTCGTCGGCGACCGTGAACGGCCCGAGACCGTCGGTCACGAGAGTCAGGCGTTGCTCGCGCAGCCGCAGGACGATGCGCTGCGCGCCGATCAGCGGTTCGGGACCGAGCAGCACCGCGCGTGCACCGACCACTTCGGCGGTGACGCCGCTCTCGAGCCAGCTCGTCGGCAGTTGCTCGGATGGTGGCAGCCCGACGAAACGGAAGCCGGGGGTCTCCTGGGCCGGCGTCCGCGGCTCCCAGTACGCGATCAGCCCCGACGCCCGGGCTTCGGCCCGTGCCGATTCGAGCAGCGCGGCCAGGCGGGCGCCTTCGCGCTCGAGCGTGGTCGCGGCAGGATCGCGCAGCGCGAGGCTTGCGACCGAGCTCGCGACGGCGATCAGCACGAGCACGATCATCAGCTCGATCAGCGTGAAGCCGAGCGAGCGCTGCCGATTGCGGCACGACGTGCGTGCGGCCAACTCTTTCGCCGGATGCGGTATCGGCTCGCGACGATCCACGCCGCGCTTCATGGCAAGCCGATTCGCCTTATTGCCAGGAGCCGATGTCGGCATTCTTGCCCTCGCCGCCGACGACTCCGTCGGCGCCGAAACTGTAGACGTCGACCTCGCCCTTCAGGCCCGGGTTCGAATACTGATAGGCGCGGCCCCACGGGTCGTTCGGCAGCTTGTCTAGGTAAGGCTTCCAGTTCTGCGGAATCGTGCCGACGGTCGGTTTTGCGACCAGGGCCTGCAAGCTCTGCTCGGCGGACGGGTAGCGCTGGTTGTCGAGCTTGTAGAGCTTCAGCGCCTGCATCAGGTTGTTGACGTCGGTGCGGGCGGCGGTGACCCGGGCGTCGTCGGCGCGGTCGAGCACGTTCGGAACGATCAGCGCGGCGAGGACACCGATGATCACCAGCACGACCATCAATTCGATCAGCGTGAAGCCGCGGCTGCGGCGCGATTTCGTTCTCGGCAACGACGTCATGGGGAATTTGTGCCGGCAAACGGGCCGGGGCTGGGAAGGGCGTTGAATGATAATCGCCGCATGCTCGCCCGACTGTCGTCATTCGTGATCTGGGGCCTGATTGCCGCGACCGCCGTCTTCTGGGCGCTGCGCCTCGGCGTGCAGGCGCCGGCGGCGCCTCCGCACGCGGTCGCGGTCGACGACGTGGCGACCGGCAGCGGCGATCTGGTCCGCCTACTCGGCGCTCCACCGGTCGCGACCCCGGTCGCTGTCGCGGCTCCCGAAGCGAGCTCGCGATTTCGCCTGCTCGGGATCATGGCTCCGAGGCAGGCTCCGGCGGATGGCTCGAACCATGGCGGACTGGCGCTGATCGCGGTTGACGGCAAGCCGCCGCGCGCCTATCCGGTCGGCGCCCATCTCGACGGCGACCTCGTGCTGCAGTCGGTCAGTTTGCGCACCGCTTCGATCGGCTCGCCGGCCGGGACCGAAAGCCTGATTCTCGAAATACCGCGGATGCCGGTGGCCGCGAAAGGAACCTTGCCGCCATTCGGCGCGCCGGCACCTGCTGCGCCGGTGCCGCCAGTACCCGCGCAGTTCAACCCGCCGGCGCAGGGTGCGCCCGGCGTGCCGCCGCCTCCGGGCGGCGCGCCGCCGGTCCCGATCCAGCCGGGCCCGGTGTCGGTCGGCGGGCCGCAGACGCAGTAGCGAGTCAAGCGGCGGACGCGTCGAGGTCGTCGCTTTGCGCAGACCTTTTTCGCCGACGCGGACTATTCGTCAGCTCAGCGTCCCCGGCAGCGTCGGACCAGGCTCCTCGCCGTCGGCGACTTCGGTCAGCAACGCTGCGGCACTGCGCACCATCGGCCAGGCGAGAGCCGCGCCGGTGCCGTCGGTGCTTTCGATGCCGAGCTCGAGCAACGCGCTTGCGTTGAAGAGCGCGAGCGCCGCATCGAGCCCTTTGTGGCCGTGGCTTCGGCAATGGACGCAGTAGTCGGTAACGGCCGGGGCGAGGCGCGACGCCACCAGCAGTGCGGCGCAGGCGGCCATGCCGTCGACGACGATCAGGTGGCGCTCGCTGGCCGCGACCAGCATCAGTCCGACCATCATCGCCATCTCGAAGCCGCCGAACGCGGCCATCACCGCGAGCGGCTCGGTCACGTCCTTGTGCCGGCTCTGCGAGCCGTGGAGCATCGCTAGCAGACGTTCGGTCGGGAGATCGGTCGCGAGGCCCCCGATCCCGAGCAACGAGCCGAGATCGATGCCGCTGAGCCGGGCGAGCACCAGCGTCGCGCTTTCGTGGGAACCGACGCCGATGCCGGCGCAAGCGACCGCGTTGCCGGCCAGCGAGCGCGCGAACTCCATGCCGGCACGCACCGCGGCGCTGACCTGATCGTGCGACATCGCCGCGCCGGACCGGGCGCTGCGCGTGCCGTGCGCGATCTTGCGTGCGAGCAGACGAGCGTGAGGACGCAGCGTTTCGGCGACGCCGCTGTCGACGATCGAAAGTTGCAGTCCCTGGATGCGTGCGAAGACCGAGACCGGCATGCGCAGCGTCAGCACGGCCTCGACCAGTTCGCTGGTTGACCGCTGCGACGTCCCAATGCCGTTCACCGCGAGGCCATGGTCGCCCGCGAAGAGGACGAGTTGCGGCAAGTGGAAGGCCGGCTTCAACGTGTTCTGGATCAGGCCGAGCCGGACCGCAAGCGGCTCGAGTTCGCCGAGACTGCCGGTCGTTTCGCTGCGCCGTTTCAGTTTCTGGCGCAGCGCCTGTTCGAGCAGGGGATTCGCGATCGGCGCGATCAGGGGGCGCTGGAACGGCATCGCACGCGGGCCATCAGGCGAGGAACAGTCGGTAGGCCGGATTCTCGGTCTCGTCCTGACACGGGTATGCCAGGCCCCGAAGGAACTTGCGGAACGCCGCGTTGTCGGCATGCGGCACCTGAATCCCGACCAGGATGCGGCCGTAATCGGCGCCTTGGTTGCGATAGTGAAACAGGCTGATGTTCCAGTCAGGCGGCATGCTGGACAGGAAGCGCATCAACGCGCCCGGTCGTTCGGGAAAGACGAAGCGGTACAGGCGCTCGTCACGGGCGAGTGGGCTGCGTCCGCCGACCATGTGGCGCACGTGCTGCTTGGCCAGCTCGTCGTCGGTCAGGTCGAGCGTCGCGAAGCCATGGCGCTCGAACGTGCGCACCAGCGTGTGCGACTCCTCGCGGTCGGTCGTCGCGATGCCGACGAAAACGTGCGCGATCCGCGCATCGGAAATCCGGTAGTTGAATTCGGTCACTGCGCGCGGGCCGAGCAGCTCGCAGAACCGACGGAAGCTGCCGCGCTCCTCGGGAATCGTCACCGCGAAAAGCGCTTCCCGTTCCTCGCCGACCTCGGCGCGTTCGGCGACGAAGCGCAGGCGATCGAAATTCATGTTCGCGCCGCAGGTGATCGCGACGTAGGTCTCGCCCTGGGTCGCATGCGAAGCGGCGTATTGCTTGATCGCCGCGACGCCGAGCGCGCCGGCCGGCTCGAGGATGCTGCGGGTGTCCTGAAACACGTCCTTGATCGCCGCGCAGGCGGCGTCGGTATCGACGACGACATAGTCGTCGACGAGCTCGCGTGCAAGTCGAAACGTCTCCTCGCCGACGAGCTTGACTGCGGTCCCGTCCGAGAACAGGCCGACATCCGCGAGCTGGACCCGCTTGCCGGCTTCGATCGAGCGCAGCATCGCGTCGGAGTCGTTCATCTGCACTCCGATGACCTTGATCTCGGGGCGAACCGCTTTGACATATGCGGCGATCCCGGAGATCAGGCCGCCGCCGCCGATCGCAACGAAGATCGCGTCGATCGGACCCTGGTGCTGACGCAGGATCTCCATCGCGATGGTTCCCTGACCGGCAATGACATCGGGGTCGTCGAACGGATGGACGAAGGTCAGACCGCGTTCTCCCTTCAAGTGCATCGCATGACCGTGCGCATCGGAGTAGCTGTCGCCGTGCAGCACGACCTCGCCGCCGAGCGCGCGAACCGCATCGATCTTCAGGCTCGGCGTCGTCACCGGCATCACGATGATGGCCTTGCAGCCGAGCCGGTGCGCGGCGAGCGCAACCCCTTGGGCGTGGTTGCCGGCAGAGGCGCAAATGACTCCGCGGCGCAGTTGCGCGGGACTCAGATGAACCATCTTGTTGTACGCGCCGCGCAACTTGAAGCTGAACACGGGCTGCGTGTCCTCGCGCTTCAGCAGCACTGTGTTTCGAACGCGTGCCGACAACGCCGGCGCGGTCTCTAGCGCGGTCTCGATCGCGACGTCGTAGACGCGTGCGGTGAGGATCTTCTGAAGATAGTGCGTAAGGGTCAGCGGCTCGCGCGCGGCGCGTGCCGGCTTCACCGTCGATTTGCGCCTGGGGGCAACCATGGCTCTTTGTGCTCGGCCGCGCTGTTGGGGCGCCGCATCATAAGGGCGCGTCCCGCGCCGTTCTGCGACGGCACCAACAAAAGGGCCCAAGGCATTGCTGCCTTGGGCCGAATCCACCAATGGAGGAGGTGGAGGAGACAACCGGCTCGAAATGCCGGGCCTGCACTTGTGGCCCCCCGCGCCTTTCGAATGAAGGTCAGTTTAGGCGCTAATTTGCTGCAGTGCAATATCCATGCGCTATGAAACGCATTGCCGGCATCAAAAGGCGCGACCGACCCGCGGCACTTATGCTCCCGCAGCGCACATTTGCTGGCGCAGGCGCGAAGGGTTCGAATGCACTGCACGATCGACTGGCTGCCCGCGAGCGGCATGGCTTTCACTGCCGAGACGGCCAGCGGGCACCTTCTGGTGATGGACGGGGCTCCGGACGGCGGCGGCCGCAATCTTGCGCCGCGCCCGATGGAGACGGTGCTGGCGGGCACCGGCGGCTGCACTGCCTACGATGTCGTCCTGATCCTGCAACGAGGGCGCCACGAGGTCCGCAGCTGCCGGGTCAAGGTGACATCGGAGCGGGCTCCGACCGATCCGAAAGTGTTCACGAAGATCCACTTGCATTTTGTCGTTACCGGCCCGGCGCTGACCGATGCTGCAGTCGAGCGCGCGGTTCGCCTGTCGCACGAAAAATATTGCTCGGCGACGATCATGCTCGGCAAGACCGCCGACGTCACGACGAGCTTCGAAGTCAAGACCGGCTGATTCCAACCGTCGAACCGGGCGCCATCGCTCGGGGCCCCGGTCAGATGTAGTGCGCGGTCGTGGTCATCACACGTGCCACGGCCCGCATCGCCCAGCGCACCGGGGCCGGGAGGGCGATCGCGCCGGCCTGCTCGGCGCTGGCGGCATGGCCGGCCTCGTCGGCCTTCATCTGCTCGACGACCGCGCGCGATCCGAGGTCCTCGCGGGGCAGTCGATCCAGATGGCTTTCGAGATGCTGCTCGACCTGTCGCTCCGTTTCGACGACGAAACCGAGGCTGACGGCATCGCCGGCGCGACCTGCGAGCAAGCCGATCCCGAAGGCGCCCGCGAACCAGAGCGGATTGAGCAGGCTCGGCCGCGCGCCCAATTCGCGCAGACGTTGCTGCGTCCAGACCAGATGATCGGTCTCGTCGCGCGCGGCCTTTTCGAACTGGAGTCGGAGTTGCGGGCTGCGGGTAGCGAGCGCCTGGGCGGCATAGAGCGCCTGCGCGCAGACCTCGCCGACGTGATTGACGCGCATCAGGGAACCTGCGAGCCGCTTCTGCTCCCCGTTCAGCGGAGCAGCCGGGGACGAGGGTTGCGGCGACGGACGGACCGACTGGTGCACACCGGCCAGCGCGCGCAGGGCCGTGTCGGCTGCGGTCAGCAAGCGATCCAGCGGAGTCAGAGAGGATTTCGTTCGCATCGGCGCAGCAGGATATACGAACCCCTTCGCTCCCGCCCGAACGGGTGCAAATGGGCAAATACGGGCCGCAGAAAGTGCTCTTTCGCACGCGCTACTTCCTCGTTGTGCGAAGACAACATAAAACCCTTTTTTGCTCGGCGGAGCTTTGCAGGGGTCCGCCCGTCTGGTGCAATACGCACAACTTCCGCTGAGGGGGTTGCGCCTGATCTGCCCCAGCGGGTGCTCGTGATCGGGACCTCTTGTTCAACCTAGGAGATAGTTGCAATGAAAAAATCTCTGCTCGCTCTCGCAGTGTTCGGCGCGTATGCCGGTGTTGCGTCGGCTCAGTCGTCAGTCACGCTGTACGGTACGCTTGACGTCAACGGTCGTTACGTGAAGGCCGATGGTCAGAGCCGGCGCTACAGCGAGGGGACTGACGGTATCAACAGCAGCCAGTTGGGCTTCCGCGGGGTCGAAGACCTCGGCGGTGGTCTGAAGGCCGGCTTCACGATCCTGTCGAGCATCGGCGTCGACGCCGGCACCATCGGTTCGGGCACCGGAACCAACAAGTTCTGGAACCGCCGTTCGACGATCAGCCTGCTCGGCGGATTCGGTGAAGTCCGCCTCGGCCGCGACTACACCCCGACGTTCTGGAACCAGACGATTTTCGACGCGATGGGGACCAACGGTCTGGGCGACTCGACCGGAGTTCGCCAGCTGTACGCGGGCACCCGCATGGACAACTCGATCGGCTACTTCCTGCCGTCGAACATCGGTGGCTTCTACGGCCAGGCGATGGTCGCTGCGGCCGAGGGCGGCACGACTCTGGACCGTCCGGGCCGCTACGTCGGCGCACGCGTCGGCTTCGCTGCCGGTCCGTTCGACATCTCGTTTGCCGGCGCTCAACAGCGCTTCGGTATTCCGTTCGGCGTGGGCACGAACGGCGTAAGTGCCGTCACCACTGCGCTGCCGGGTCAGAACCAGAAGACGTTCAACATCGGCGGTTCGTGGGACTTCGGCTTCCTGAAGCTGTTGGCCTACTACGACCGTGAGACGCTGAACAGCTACCGCGAGAACATGGGCTCGATCAGCACCGTGATCCCGCTCGGCCAAGCCGAAGTCCACCTCGCTTACGACCGCAGCAAGCTGAAGAATGCGGCCGGCAATACGACCTCGGTCGACAAGATCGCCGCGACCTACCAGTACAACCTGTCCAAGCGGACCGCGATGTACGCGACGATTGCTCGCGAGTCCAACAAGGATGGGACCCGTCTGACGCTGCCGGGCGCCGCCGGTGCCACGACCGCGAGCGGCAAGTCGTCGGGCGCCGAGTTCGGTCTTCGCCACTTCTTCTGATCGGGCGCTTGCCTAGCGCAAGCTCGCGAGCAGATTCGAGAAAGCCGCCTTCGGGCGGCTTTTTTTCGGCCGTTCGTTTTTCACGGGGCGCCGTTGTCCACGGGCGGACCCGTCGATCAGGGCATTCCCCTTTGACGGTTGGTCCGGCTTTTGCTGTCATTGCCTGACGGCATCGCGCTTGCGTCTGGCACCTCTTCAATCGCTCTCTTTCCGGCTCATCGATGCTCGCTTTCGTCCTTCGCCGCCTGGTCCAGGCATTGCTGGTCATGCTGAGCGTGGCCTTCATTGCCTTCATGCTGTTCCAGTATGTCGGGGACCCGGTCACCAACATCCTGGGCCAGGACGCGACGCCGGAGCAGCGACGGCAATTGCGCGCCGACCTGGGGCTCGATCAACCGTTCCCGGTGCAATTTGTCCGCTTCGTCGGCAATGCGGCGCGGGGCGAGTTCGGTCTGAGCCTGCGTCAGGGCCGCAAGGTGTCGTCATTGATCGCCGAGAGGCTCCCGGCCACTCTGGAGCTCTCGCTCACCGCTGCGATCATCGCGCTGGTCTTCGGCATTCCGATGGGCGTCTACTCGGCGCTGAGACGCGGCACGTTCTGGTCGCAGACGCTGATGACGCTTTCGCTGATCGGCGTTTCATTGCCGACCTTCCTGATCGGCATCCTGCTGATCCTGCTTTTCGCGGTGACGCTGAAATGGCTCCCCAGTTTCGGCCGAGGCGAGGTGGTCGCGCTCGGCGGCTGGACCACGGGCTATCTGTCGGTCGACGGCTGGAAGCACCTGGTCTTGCCGGCCATCACGTTGGCGATCTTCCAGCTGACGCTGATCATGCGACTGGTGCGCTCCGAAATGCTCGAGGTGCTGCGCGCCGACTACATCAAGTTCGCGCGCGCACGCGGCTTGCCGAATCGAGCGGTCTATTTCGGACACGCGCTGAAAAACACGCTGGTGCCGGTGATCACGATCACCGGGCTGCAATTGGGTTCGTTGATCGCGTTCGCGATCATCACCGAAACAGTGTTCCAGTGGCCCGGAATGGGGCTGCTGTTCATACAGGCGGTGACATTCGCCGACATTCCGGTGATGGCGGCCTACCTGTGTCTGATCGCGCTGATCTTCGTCGTGATCAATCTTGTCGTCGACATGCTCTACTTCGTCGTCGACCCGCGCTTGAGAGTCGAACGTTCTGCGGTCGGGCACTGACGGGGATCGGCAGGGTTCGCGCGTTCGGGTTGCCGCCACTGCGGAAAACCAATCCGCTCGTTCACAATCCGTGGTCCTCGAGCCGGCGCGGAAGCCTCATCGCCACGTGCCGCCGGACACGAATCGATTCACCAGGAGATTTCATGAAGTTCACCCGGATCATCCTCGCGGCGTCGCTGGCGCTCGGTTGCGCCGTTGCCGGTGCCGTCACGCTGCGCGTCTCCAATCAAGGCGATGTGCAGTCGATGGATCCGCACTCGTTGAACGAAAGCCTGCAGCTGAGCTTCACCGGCAACGTCTACGAGCCGCTGATCGAGCGCGACAAGACGATGGGGCTCGCGCCGGCGCTTGCGACGAAGTGGACGCAGCGGAGTCCGACGGTCTGGCGCTTCGACCTGCGCCCCGGCGTGAAATTTCACGACGGCACTCCGTTCACCGCCGACGACGTGGTCTTCACGTTCAAACGCGCCGCAGGCGAAGGTTCGGACATGAAGGGCTACACGAACCCGATCAAGGAAGTCCGCAAGGTCGGCGAACTCGCGGTCGAGATCGAAACCACGGCGCCGTACCCGATCCTTCCGGACACCTTGACGACGCTCTCGATGATGAGCAAGAAGTGGTGCGAGGACAACAAGGCGGAGCGACCTGTCGATCGTCGCAAGGGAATCGAGAACACCGCGAGCTTCAAGGCCAACGGAACCGGGCCGTTCCGACTGCGCGAGCGGCAGCCTTCGGTGCGGACAGTGCTGGTGCGCAACTTCAACTATTGGGGAAAGATCGAAAGCAATGTCGACGAGGTCGTCTTCACGCCGATCGGCAATGACGCAACGCGTGTCGCTGCGCTGCTTTCGGGCGAAACCGACGTGATGGAACCGGTGCCGTTGCAGGACGTCGAACGCGTCAAGGCATCCGGCAATTTCACGGTGCTCCAGGGGCCCGAGCTGCGCACGATCTTCCTCGGCATGGACCAGAAGCGGGACGAGCTGCTGTTCAGCAATGTCAAAGGCAAGAATCCGTTCAAGGACGTGCGCGTACGGCGTGCGTTCTATCAGGCGATCGATATCGAGACGCTGAAGACCCGGGTAATGCGCAACGCCGCCTCGCCGACCGCATTGATGGTCGGCGCGGCGGTCCGCGGCTTCCAGCCCGACATGAACAAGCGTCTGCCGTATGACCCGGAAGCCGCGAAGAAGTTGATGGCCGAGGCCGGTTATCCGAACGGCTTCGAGGTCGCGATGAATTGCCCGAACGATCGGTACGTCAACGACTCGGCGATCTGCCAGGCCGTTGCCGCGAATCTGGCCCGCATCGGGGTCAAGATCAATCTGCAGGCCGAGACGAAGGTCAGCTATTTCCCGAAGATCCTGCGCCGCGACACGAGTTTCTATCTGCTGGGCTGGACCCCGAGCACCGTCGATTCGCACGATGTTCTGAGCTCGATCATGGCCACGCCGAACGACAAGGGCCAGGGCCAGTTCAATCTCGGCGCCTACAGCAATCCGAAGCTGGACGAGCTGACGCTGAAGATACAGTCGGAGACCGACCAGAAGAAGCGCAACGAGATGATTCGCGAAGCCTTCAAGATCCATCAGGACGACGTCGGTCACATTCCGCTGCACCAGCAGGCGCTGGCATGGGCATCGAGCAACAAGGTGACCCTCGTGCAGCTGCCGAACAATTACATGTATTTCAAGTGGATCACGCTCAAATCGAAATGAGCCGTGTTCCTGCACCGGAATCTGCGCCCGGCGTGAATGCCGGATCGAGCTCGAGTTGAACACCACCACGGCCTTGCGGGTACCGACGAGTCCGTGGGGGCGATTCTTCGGCGGCGCCGTCTGGCATTCGTTTCGCACTTCGCCGATGGCGATCGGTGCGGCCAGCGTCGCGCTGCTGTGCGTCGTCTGTGCGGCGTTCGCCGGATGGCTCGCGCCGCACAACCCGTTCGATCTGGCGACATTGGAGTTGAGCGACTCGATGCTGCCGCCCGCGTGGATGGCCGGCGGTCAGGCGAAGTACCTGCTCGGAACCGACGAGCAAGGGCGCGACGTCTTTTCCGCATTGATGTACGGCGCGCGGATCTCGTTGATGGTGGGCGGCGCCTCGGTCCTGTTGTCGCTGCTGATCGGCGTGACGCTCGGTCTCGTCTCGGGTTATGTAGGCGGGCGGATCGACGCGCTGATCATGCGCATCTGCGACGTGATGCTTTCGTTTCCGTCGATCCTGATCGCGCTGCTGATCGCCGGCGTCGGTCGAGCTCTGTTTCCGGGCGCCAACGACACTCTGGCCTTCGGCGTGCTGATCATCGCTATCGCGCTGCCGGGCTGGGTTCAATATGCGCGCGCGGTCCGCGGCTCGACGATGGTCGAGCGCAACAAGGAGTACGTGCAGGCGGCGCGCGTGATCGGGGTCGCGCCGTTGCGCATCATGCGCAAACACGTACTGCCGAACGTCCTCGGGCCGGTGCTCGTGCTGTCGACGATCCAGGTCGCGACGGCGATCCTCGCGGAAGCGACGCTCTCCTTTCTGGGTGTAGGAGTGTCGCCGACCTCGCCGTCGCTGGGCACCTTCATCAACGAAGGCAACAAACAGCTTTTCAGCGGAGCCTGGTGGCTCGTGATATTTCCCGGGACGATGCTGGTCATGATTGCGCTCAGCATCAACCTGTTCGGCGACTGGCTCCGCGATGCGTTGAATCCGCGGCTGCGTTGACCGACGCGCCGACAGCGATGCTCAGGTTCGCCGCACCGAGACCATTTGCATTCGCGCCGGCTGAAGCCGCACTCGGCGTTTCTTGACAGGACCGCGGTGACAGGCCCATTGCTCGAAGTCAATCACCTGCGCGTCGAATTTCCGACGCGCGCAGCTACGCTGGTCGCGCTGGACGATGTCTCGTTCGATATCTCGCCGGGGGAGATTCTCGGCGTGGTCGGCGAATCGGGCGCCGGCAAATCCCTGACCGGCTCGGCGATCATCGGACTCCTCGACCCGCCGGGACGGGTCGCCGCCGGCGAAGTCCGTTTGAACGGACGCCGCATCGACAACCTCCCTTACGAGGAGATGCGCAAGGTCCGCGGCCGCCAGATCGGTGCGATCTTCCAGGATCCTCTGACCTCGCTCGACCCGCTGTATACCGTGGGTCAGCAGTTGGTCGAGACGATCCGGACGCATCTGCCGGTCAGCGCCGGCGAAGCCCGTCAACGGGCGATCAGGCTGTTGCAGGAAACCGGAATTCCTGCGGCCGAGCAGCGCCTGGATCAGTATCCGCACCAGTTTTCGGGCGGCATGAGGCAACGTGTCGTGATTGCGCTGGCACTGGCCGGTGAGCCGAAGCTGATCGTCGCCGACGAGCCGACGACCGCGCTCGACGTCTCGATCCAGGCCCAGATCATTTCGCTGCTGCGCCGGCTCTGCAAGGAACACGGCGCGGCGGTGATGCTGATCACCCACGACATGGGCGTCATCGCCGAGACCTGCGATCGGGTCGCGGTGATGTACGCCGGCCGCATCGCCGAGATCGGACCGGTCAGCGCCGTGATCCATGCCCCCGCGCATCCGTATACGGTAGGCCTGATGGGTTCGATTCCGGCGATGGACGAGGATCGCGAGCGCCTGCTGCAGATCGACGGTTCGATGCCGCGCCTGACGTCGATTCCGATGGGCTGCGCGTTCAACCCGCGCTGCCCGCGCGTGTTCGATCGGTGTCGTGTCGAGCGGCCCGATCTCCTCGAAGCCGGCGCAACTCGAGCGGCCTGCTGGCTTCATGCCGCGCCGGCGAGGCGGGCCGCATGATCGCCGAAGGCACGCAGGCAAAGGCCCCGCTGGTCGAGGTCGACGATCTGGCGAAGACTTTCGACGTCTCGCCTCCGTGGCTGAACCGGGTCGTCGAACGCAAGAGCCGACTGTTCGTCCACGCCGTCGATGGAGTCAGTTTCTCGATCGAGCGCGGAAACACGCTTGCGCTGGTGGGGGAATCCGGCTGCGGCAAAAGCACCGTCGCCCGCTTGCTGGTCGGACTCTACGAGCCGACTCGCGGGCGCGTGCTCTTCGACGGCATCGACGCCGCTGCGACGTGGCGATCCAGCGGGGCCCGCGCGTTGAGACGCCGGATGCAGATGATCTTCCAGGACCCGTACGCGAGCCTGAATCCGCGCTGGAACGTCGCCGAAATCGTCGGCGAGCCGTTGAAGGAGCATGGTTTGGCGGGCGCCGCAGGCGAGGGTTCGACGCGCGCCGACAGCCGACGGCTGAAGGCCCGCGTCGGCGAATTGCTGCAGTCCGTCGGCCTCGCCGCGGCCGATGTCGAAAAGTATCCGCACCAGTTTTCCGGCGGCCAGCGCCAGCGAATTTCGATCGCGCGTGCGCTCGCGACGCAGCCCGATTTCCTGATCTGCGACGAACCAACGTCCGCGCTCGACGTCTCGGTGCAGGCCCAGGTTCTGAACATCATGAAAGACCTCCAGAACCGGCAAGGTCTTACCTACCTCTTCATCTCGCACAACCTCGCGGTCGTGCGTCATGTCAGCGATCAGGTCGGTGTGATGTATCTGGGCCGCGTCGTCGAGCTGGCCGAGAAGGCCACGCTTTTTGCGCATCCGCGTCATCCGTACACCCGGATGCTGCTCGACGCGATTCCCGACATCCACATGAGCGGGCGCGCGCGCACGCCGGTGCAGGGCGAGGTGCCTAATCCGCTGCATCCGCCCGCCGGTTGCTCGTTTCACCCGCGCTGCCCGCACGCCAACGAACGCTGCACTCGGGAGCGGCCGGCGCTGTTGCAGAACCAGGGCACGCGGGTCGCCTGCCACGCGGTCGAAGAGGGACGGCTCTAGGAAGGGCGGGGTGGGCAGTGTCTCGGCGAACTGCCCCGAGCCCCTGGACCGACGCAGTCGACGATGCACTATTCGTCGGGCAGCAGCAGTTCGTCTCGGAACAGATCTTCGGGTTGCTCGCGCTTGCGGACGAGTCGGGCGACCGTCCCGGCCACGATCACTTCGGCAGCGCGTCCGCGGCTGTTGTAGTTGCTCGCCATGCTCATGCAATAGGCGCCCGCGGACAGAACGGCGATGAAGTCGCCCGCGTTCACCGCCAGCTGCCTGTCGCGGCCGAGCCAATCGCCGGATTCGCAGATCGGCCCGACGACGTCGTACCGAACCGGTTCGGTCGTTCGCCGCTCGCAGGTGACGATGCCCATCCAGGCTTCGTACAGCGCCGGCCGCATCAGGTCGTTCATCGCCGCGTCGACGATGCAGAAGTTTCTTTCGATCCCGGGCTTCAGATAGAGCACTTCGCTGACCAGCAAGCCGGCATTGCCGACGATCGAGCGGCCGGGCTCGACCAAAATCTTTCGGTGACCGTGGCCGCGTGAGTCGATGCGCGCGAGCAGAGTCCGAATCAGTGCCTCCGCGAACGGGGGCTCCTCGTCGAGGTAGGTAATGCCGAGCCCGCCGCCGAGATCGATGTGAGGTATCGAGATGCCTCCGGACTCGACCAGCTCGATCAGGTCGAGCAGCCGGTTGAGCGCGTCCAGGTAGGGCGCGACCTCGGTGATTTGCGAACCGATGTGGCAGTCGATTCCTACGATCTCGATGCCCGGCAGCGCCGCGGCCCGCCGGTAGGCGGCGACCGTATCGGCATGCGCGATGCCGAACTTGTTTTCCTTCAGCCCGGTCGAGATGTAGGGATGTGTTCCGGCGTCGACATCCGGATTGACGCGCAGGCTGACCTTCGCCACTCGCCCGCAGGCTTCCGCGACGCCTGAAAGCACGACGAGCTCTGCCTCGCTTTCGACATTGAAGCAGAGGACGCCCGCGTCGAGCGCCCGGCGCATGTCGGAACGAGTCTTGCCGACGCCGGAGAAAACGATGCGGTTCGCACCGGCGCCCGCGGCGAGCGCCCGGTCCAGTTCGCCAGCGGAGACGATGTCGAAGCCGCATCCGGCGCGCACGAAAGTCTGCAAAACCGCGAGATTCGAGTTGGCCTTCATCGCGTAGCAGACGAGATGGTCGCGTCCGGCGAGTGCACGTTGGTAGCCCGCCAGCGATTCGAGCATTGCCGCGCACGAATAGACGTAGAGCGGAGTGCCGTATTCCTGTGCCAGGCCCGCGACAGAGCGGCCCTCGATGAACAGCGTGTCGCCGCGGTAGGCGATGTGCGGGGAACCGGGCAGATTCATTTCGGCGCCGAGGCCGGCGCCGTCGGCGCGGCGGAGGCACTCGCTGCCGACGCAGCGGCGAGCGGCCTGACGAGGACGAGAGGGCCTTTCTGCCCGCATCCGGCCAGCAGAACGGAGGTCGCCGCACAAGCCCCCAGCGCCAACGCGACGCGGCGGCGGACCACTACACTTGCAACGACACGGAGCATGAATTCATTCTATCGACCATGATGCCAAACACTCCGCCGCAACCGGTCACAGACAGCGAATATCAAGCCCGAGCGGCGCTCGTTCTGGAGGCGATCGAGGCGACGATCGATCGCTGGCTGCAGGACGACGTGATCGACATCGACACGCAACGCACCGGGGGGCTGCTCGAGTTGAGCTTCCCGAACGGCAGCAAGATCATCCTGAATACGCAGCCGCCATTGCAGGAGCTCTGGCTTGCCGCGCGTTCGGGCGGACTTCATTTCCGCTATGTCGATCGGCGCTGGGTCGATACGCGACAGCAGAGGGAGTTCTTCGATGCGCTGTCCGAATGCGCTTCGGCGCAATCCGGACAGGCGCTGAGATTCACGCCGCCGGTCTGACCGTTGCCGCGATTCGCGACGGTCGGATCGACTCTACTCGTCGGGCGGCGAAGGAAGATTCTTTCGATCAACGACGGAACAGATCGAGGATGCTTTTCCGTTCCTCGTCGTTCGATGCCGGCGGCGGAGGCGGCTTGTCTTCGAGGCCGACACTGCTGACGCCGGTGCCGCGCGTGTATTCCTCGTAGTACCACTCTCCGTTCATGTTGACGAGACCTTCCGGTGCGCTCGGTTCCTGGATCGGCACCCCCTTCAGCGCCGTCTTCATGTAGTCGATCCAGACCGGCAACGCCAAGCCGCCGCCGGTTTCGCGATCACCGAGCTTGCGCGGGTTGTCGTAGCCGATCCAG
>JBDTXV010000004.1:0-20830 GCA_040006015.1 Caldimonas sp. | reverse complement strand
TCTCGGCGAGGCGCCGGATCTCGGGCGAGAACGTCGCCGAGAAGAGCAGCGTCTGGCGCTGCTTGGGCAGGTAGGAGAGGATGCGCTGCAGGTCGGGCAGGAAGCCGATGTCGAGCATCCGGTCGGCCTCGTCGAGGACGACGTACTCGACCTGGTTGAGAACGCAGTTCTTGGCCTCGATGTGGTCGAGGAGGCGTCCGGGCGTCGCGACGAGCACCTCGACGCCGGCCTTCAGCTCGAGCGTCTGCGGCTTCATGTCGATGCCGCCGAAGACGACCGCGCAGCGCAGCTTCGAGTGCGCCGCGTAGCCCTTGATGTTGTCGGCGACCTGGTCGGCGAGCTCGCGCGTCGGCGCGATCACGAGGGCGCGCACCGGGTGGCGCGCCGGCGACATGCTGGCGTTCTCGTGGCGCAGCATCTTGTGCAGCAGCGGCAGCGAGAACGCCGCGGTCTTGCCGGTGCCGGTCTGCGCCGCGCCCATGATGTCGCGGCCGGCCAGCACGTAGGGAATCGCCTTCGCCTGGATCGGCGTCATCGTCGTGTAGCCCTGATCGGCGACGGCGCGCTGCAGGCTCGGCGCGAGGCCGACGCTCGAGAATTCGAGCGAGACCGGCGCGGCCGGAAGATCGGCTCCGGCCGGGCTCAAAGGTGTTTCCGGGGTTTCGTTCAAAAATTCGCTCATCGTCGATTATCGCGTGCCGGGCCGAACGCCCCGTCCCGCCCACACTCACACCGAGGTCGGGCTGCGATTTCGGCTCGCCACATCCGTCGCACGGCAGGTGCCGTCGATCGAGGGGTCACCAGTTATAGAATGCGCGTTCAATGAATGAACGCACCCGCGACGACCTCCTCGCAAGAGACGCCTCGGCCCCTTCGGCAGGCCCGACGACCGCGCCGGAACTCGAGCTGTTGAGGTTGCTGGAGCACCATCCGGAATACTCGCAGCGGCAGATGTCGACCGCGCTCGGTGTCAGTCTCGGCAAGGCGCACTATCTGCTGAAGGCGCTGTTAGACAAGGGTTGGGTCAAGGCGAAGAACTTCAAGCGCAGCGAGCACAAGGTCGGCTATCTGTACGTGCTGACGCCGAGCGGCGTGCGCCAGAGATTGCAACTGACGCACTCGTTCCTCGCCCGCAAGGAGCGCGAATACGACCTGCTGCAGGTGCAGATCGCGGCATTGCGCGCCGAGCTCGCGACGCAGCCGGCGCCTTCGACGAAAGACTGAAAGTCGCAAACCCACGCATGGACGACAAGGACGCGCGCATCTTCGTCACCGGCCATCGGGGCATGGTGGGATCGGCCATCGTGCGCCGATTGCAGGCGGGTGGCTATCGCAATCTGGTCACGCGCACCCGGCGCGAGCTCGATCTGCTCGACCAGCGTGCGGTCCACGCGTTCCTGGCCGAACAGAGGCCCGACTACATCTTCATCGCCGCGGCAAAGGTCGGCGGGATCCAGGCGAACGACACGTATCGCGCCGACTTCCTGTATCAGAACCTGGCGATCGAAGCGAACCTGATCCACGGCGCGCACCTCGCAGGCGTCGAACGCCTGATGTTCCTCGGCTCGAGCTGCATCTATCCGCGCGACTGCCCGCAGCCGATCCGCGAGGAATATCTGCTGACCGGGCCGCTCGAACCGACGAACGAGCCGTATGCGATCGCGAAGATCGCCGGCATCAAGCTCTGCGAAAGCTACAACCGCCAGTACGGGCACCGCTACGTCAGCGCGATGCCGACCAACCTGTACGGAGAGAACGACAACTACGACCTGGCGACCAGCCACGTGCTGCCGGCGCTGATCCGCAAGGCGCACGAAGCCAAGCTGCGCGGCAGCCGCGAGCTCGTCGTGTGGGGCAGCGGCACGCCACGGCGCGAGTTCCTCTATGTCGACGATCTGGCCGATGCCTGCGTGCACCTGATGCAGCGCGGCGGCGATGAGCCGCTGATCAACGTCGGCACCGGCAGCGACGTGACGATCCGCGAACTGGCCGAGACCGTGATGGACGTCGTCGGCTATCGCGGCCGCATCGAATACGACGCGACGAAGCCGGACGGCACTCCGCGCAAGCTGCTCGACGTGAGCCGTCTCGCCGCGCTCGGCTGGCACGCCGGCACCTCGCTCGGCGCGGGCATCGGAAAAGCCTACGCGACCGCACCGTTCCACGAATCGCCGACGACGACTCCTGCACTGGATCAGCGCGCATGAACATCGAGTCCAAAAAAGTCGCTTTGATCACCGGCGTGACCGGCCAGGACGGCGCCTATCTGTCCGAGCTGCTGCTCGGCAAGGGCTACGAGGTGCACGGCATCAAGCGACGTTCGTCGCTGTTCAACACCGACCGCATCGATCACCTGTACCAGGACCCGCACGTCGACCACCAGCGCTTCAAGCTGCACTACGGCGACCTGACCGACTCGACCAACCTGATCCGCATCATCCAGCAGGTGCAGCCGGACGAGATCTACAACCTCGCCGCGATGAGCCATGTCGCGGTCAGCTTCGAGACGCCCGAATACACCGCCAACGCCGACGGCATCGGCACCTTGCGCATCCTCGAAGCGATCCGCATCCTCGGCCTCGAGAAGAAGACCCGTTTCTATCAGGCGAGCACCTCCGAGCTGTACGGCCTGGTGCAGGAAACGCCGCAAAAGGAGACCACGCCCTTCTACCCGCGCAGCCCGTACGCGGTGGCGAAGCTCTACGCCTACTGGATCACCGTGAACTACCGCGAGGCGTACGGCCTCTACGCCTGCAACGGAATCCTCTTCAATCACGAGAGCCCGCTGCGCGGAGAGACGTTCGTGACGCGAAAGATCACGCGCGCGATGGCGCGCATCGCGCTCGGCTTGCAAGAGTGTCTGTACCTGGGCAACCTCGGCGCGCTTCGGGATTGGGGCCATGCCAGGGACTATGTCGAGGTCCAGTGGCTGATGCTGCAGCAGGCGGCTCCAGACGACTTCGTGATCGCCACGGGCATTCAGTACAGCGTGCGGCAGTTCGTCGAGTTCGCCGCCGCGCAACTCGGGATCACGCTGGAATTCAGGGGCTCGGGAACCGCCGAGATCGGCAAGGTCGTCAAGGTCGACGGCTCCAGGGCGCGTTGCAAGCCCGGCGACATCGTCGTCAAGGTCGACCCGCGCTATTTCCGGCCGACCGAAGTCGAATCGCTGCTCGGCGACCCGGGCAAAGCCAAGGCAAAACTGGGCTGGTCGCCGCGGATCACGCTGCCGGCCCTGGTTCGCGAAATGGTCGAAGCCGACTACTCGTCGGCGCAGCGCGACAGCCTGGTGAAGAAGGCCGGCTTTCAAGCCTATGACTACAACGAATGACGTCCGACCGCTCAGGCGCGGCGTGAACCGATGAAGATCACGATCACCGGCACGGGATATGTGGGCCTGGTCACCGGCGCGTGTCTGGCCGAGATGGGCAACGACGTCCTGTGCCTCGATATCGACGCGAACAAGGTTCGCATCCTCAACGACGGCGGCGTTCCGATTCACGAACCCGGGCTGGAGCAGCTGGTCGCCGGCAACATTCGCGCCGGCCGCCTGGCCTTCACGACCGACGTCGATCGCGCGGTGGCGCACGGCACGCTGCAGTTCATCGCGGTCGGCACGCCGCCCGGCGAGGACGGGTCTGCCGATGTCAGCTATCTCGAAGCCGCGGCGCGCGCGATCGGCAAGCGCATGACCGAGTACAAGGTCATCGTCGACAAGAGCACGGTACCGGTCGGAACCGCCGACCGGGTGGCTCTGTCGATCCGGGAAGAGCTCGCGCGACGCGGAGCGGCGATTCCGTTCGCGATGGTGTCGAATCCGGAATTCCTGAAAGAAGGCGCGGCCGTTGCCGATTTCATGCGGCCCGATCGGGTCGTCATCGGCGCAGAGGACGCGCAAGCGATCGAGATGATGCGGGCGCTTTACGCACCCTATCTGCGGAACCACGACAGGCTTCTCGTGATGGATATCCGGTCCGCGGAGCTCACGAAATACGCCGCGAACGCGATGCTCGCGACGCGCATCAGCTTCATGAACGAAATGGCCAATCTGGCCGAGCGCCTCGGCGCCGACATCGAGTCGGTGCGCCGCGGCATCGGCTCGGATTCGCGCATCGGCTACTCGTTCCTTTATGCCGGTTGCGGTTACGGCGGCTCGTGTTTCCCGAAGGACGTCAAGGCGCTGATCAAGACCGGCGAGGAACACGGCCAGGCGTTGCCTATCCTGCGCGCGGTCGAAGCGGTAAACGCCGCGCAGAAGCGCGCGCTCGCGGCCAAGATCGTCCGGCGTTTCGGTGCCGACCTGTCGGCGAGGACCATCGCGGTCTGGGGACTCGCGTTCAAGCCGAACACCGACGACATGCGCGAGGCGTCCAGCCGCACGCTGATCGACGAGCTGATCGAACGCGGCGCACGGATCCGCGCCTACGACCCGGTCGCGATCGAGGAGGCGAAAAGGATCTACGGCCGACAGCCGGCGGTGTCGTTCGCGGAGAGCGCGCTGGCGGCTTGCGACGGCGCCGATGCGCTGGCGATCGTCACCGAGTGGAAGGAGTTTCGCAGCCCCGATTTCGCCGGCGTCAAGAAGCGACTGAAGACTCCGCTGATCTTCGACGGACGCAACCTCTACGAACCGCATTGGCCGACTCGGGCCGGTCTCGAATACCACGCGATCGGCCGCAACGCATCGGCATCCGCAACGGCACCCAAACCATGACGCTGTCCAATCGTTCCATCCTGGTCACCGGCGGCACGGGCTCCTTCGGCAAGGCCTTCGCGCGCACGGTCCTTAAGGCGTACCCGGACCTGCGCCGGCTCGTCGTCTACTCCCGCGACGAACTGAAGCAGTTCGAGATGGCCCAGGAGTTGTCGGAAAAGCAGTATCCCGGCCTGCGCTATTTCATCGGCGACGTCCGCGACGAGCCTCGCCTGCGCAGGGCGCTCGAAGGCATCGACGTCGTGATCCACGCCGCCGCGCTGAAGCAGGTGCCGGCGGCCGAATACAACCCGTTCGAGTGCATCAAGACCAATGTCCTGGGGGCGCAGAACCTGATCGAGGCCTGCCTCGATTCGGGCGTGCAGCGCGTCGTCGCGCTGTCGACCGACAAGGCCGCGGCGCCGATCAACCTGTACGGCGCCACCAAGCTCTGCTCCGACAAGCTGTTCGTCGCCGCGAACAACATCAAGGGCCATCGTGACCTGCGCTTCAGCGTCGTGCGCTACGGCAACGTGATGGGGAGCCGCGGCTCGGTCATCCCGTTCTTCCTCGAGCGCCGCAAGACGGGTGTGCTGCCGATCACCGACCCGGCGATGACCCGCTTCAACATCAGCCTGCAGGAAGGTGTCGACATGGTGCTCTGGTCGCTCGAGCACGCCTGGGGCGGCGAGATCCTGGTACCGAAGATCCCCTCCTATCGCATCACCGACCTGGCCTGTGCGATCGGCCCGGAATGCGAGCTCCCGGTCATCGGCGTTCGACCGGGAGAGAAGATCCACGAGGAGATGATCACCGCCAGCGACAGCCTCAACACGCTCGACCTCGGCAAGTACTACGCGATCCTGCCGAGCGACAGCCACTTCTCCGCCGCCGACTACCGCAAGAGCACCGGTGGAATCCCGGTGACTCCCGGCTTCTGCTACGAGAGCGGCAGCAACACGGACTTCCTCGGCATCGAGCAGTTGCGCGCATTGATTCGCCAACACGTCGACTCGACGCACAGAGCCTGAATCGGCATGATTCCGTACGGCCGCCAGCACATAGCGCAGGACGACGTCGACGCGGTCGAAGCCGTCCTGCGTTCCGACTTCCTGACCCAGGGACCGGCCGTCCCGGCGTTCGAGAAGGCGGTGGCCGAGCATGTCGGCGCAAATTACGGCGTGGCCGTCAACAGCGCCACCTCGGCGTTGCACGTCGCCTGCCTAGCCCTCGGGCTCGGGCCCGGTGACGTGTTGTGGACGGTGCCGATCACGTTCCTCGCGTCGGCCAACTGCGCCCGCTATTGCGGTGCCGACGTCGACTTCGTCGACATCGATCCGGTTACGCGCAACATGAGTGTCCAGTCGCTCGCCGACAAGCTGCGCAGCGCCGCCGAGACCGGGCGCTTGCCGAAGATCGTCGTGCCGGTGCACTTCACGGGACTGCCGTGCGATATGGAGGCGATACGTGCCCTCTGCCTTCGCTACGGCTGCTTCGTCGTCGAAGACGCATCGCACGCGGTCGGCGCCCGACTCGGCGACTCGACGATCGGCGATTGCGCGCACAGCGACATCACGGTCTTCAGCTTCCATCCGGTCAAGATCGTCACGAGCGCCGAAGGCGGCATGGCGATGACGAACGACGGCGAGCTCGCTCGTCGCATGCAGCTGCTGCGCAGCCACGGCATGGAGCGTGACCCCTCGAGGTTTTCCGAAGCGCCGGAGGGCGACTGGATCTACGAGATGCAGTCGCTCGGATTCAATTACCGCCTGACCGACATGCAGGCGGCGCTCGGCCTGTCGCAGATGAGGCGGATCGAGACGTTCATCGAAGCGAGAGTCGCGCTGGCAGCGCGCTACGACGAGCTCCTGGCGGATCTGCCGGTCATCCGCCCGGCACCGCTGCGCGACAAGAAGTCGTCGTGGCATCTCTACGTGATCGAGATCGACACGCCGCGGCGGACACGTGCGGAAGTGTTCGCGGCGATGCGCGCTCTCGGCGTCGGCGTCGCCGTCCACTACATCCCGGTGCACCTGCAGCCGTACTACCGGGCCTTGGGTTTCAAGTCCGGGGACTTCCCGGTCTCGGAGCGCTACTACCGGCGCGCGCTGAGTTTGCCGATGTTTCCCGCCCTGAGCGAACGCGAGTTGAACGACGTCGTGTTCGCGTTTCGACAGGTGCTCGCTTGACGCCACACGCCCGCTTCGAGCAGTGCGCGCCGGAACGATCATGACGCAGCCCGTGATGGTCGTCATCCAGGCCCGGCTCGCTTCCACGAGGCTGCCCGCAAAGGCGCTTCTCCCGATCGGCGGGATGCCCTCGGTCGCCCTCTGCGCGCGACGCGCGGCGAACGGCGGCCTCCCAGTCATCATTGCGACATCGACGGATGAGATAGACGATGCTCTCGTCGAATGCCTCGCGCAGTACCAGATTCCAATCTTCAGGGGCTCTCAGCACGACGTCCTGGCGCGCTTCGTCGGCGCGACGACCACGCTTCCCGACGATGGCATCGTCGTTCGCCTGACTGCCGACAACGTATTCCCCGACGGTGCGTTCATAGAGGAGTTGCTCGACGCATTCATCCGGAGCGACGTCGAATATCTCGGCACCGCGTCGCCGCAGGACGGCCTGCCCTATGGCCTCAGCGCCGAAGTCTTCTCGCTCGCCGTGCTGCGACGTGCGCACGCGCAGGCTACCGCTCCGACCGACCGAGAACATGTCACGCCGTGGATTCGCCGCCACGCGCGGGCTGTTCGGCACGTCTCGACGTACGTCGATGCGAATTGGTCGCGCTTGCGTTGCACGCTCGACACCTTCGACGACTATGAAGCGCTGCTTCGTGTGTTCAGAGGCGTCGAGATGCCGGTTTCGGTTTCGTGGAGGCGACTTGTCGGTCGCCTGGCCGACTCCACGCCGAACGGACGCGAGCCGCGTTGCCCATTCGGCGTCGATCGCGCCGGCAATGCTCGAAGCGTCCTGACGCTGGGTACCGCACAGGTCGGCATGCGCTACGGCATCGCCAATCGACTCGGCCGGCCCGACGACGAGAAAACGGCCGCGCTCTTGGAGCAAGCGCTGGATTCCGGAATCACCGCGATCGACACGGCCCGCGCCTATGGCGACTCGGAAGACCGCATCGGCAAGCTCCTCTCGGGCCGCAATCGCAGCCGGGTCGAGATCATCACGAAGCTCGACGTGCTGGGGCATCTTGCGGAATGTGCAACGGCGGACGCAGTGCGCAGCGCTGTCGAGGCCAGCGTATTTCGTTCGACACATGCGCTGCGCACGCAGCGGATCGATGTGCTGCTGCTGCACCGCTGGCAGCATCGGCGCGCCTGGCAAGGCGCCGCTTGGGAGACGCTCCTCGCCCTTCGAGACCACGGCGTTATCGGCTGTCTGGGCGCGAGTGTCTCCGACCCGACCGAAGCCATCGAAGCGCTCGAAGATGCCGACGTTCGACACCTGCAATGCCCCGTCAACCTGCTGGATGCGCGATGGCACGCGCCGGCCTTCCGACGTGCGGTCGACGCCCGCAAAGACGTCCTCGTGCACGCGAGGAGCACGTTGCTGCAAGGCCTGCTGTCGCTGCCGGCGAACGAGTGGATTCGCGTGGACGGCGTCGACGCCCGCGCGCTTTGCGCGACGATCGACCATTGGGTCGCCGCATTGAACCGCACCGACCGCATCGACCTCTGCATGGCGTACGTTCGCGGTCTGCCTTGGGTGACCAGCCTCGTCGTCGGCATGGAAGACGCAGCGCAATTGCGCGCGAACCTCGGCTACATGCAGCGACCCGCGCTTTCGCCCGCCGAAATTGCGCGTGTCAACGCCAGCTTGCCGGACCTGCCAGAGGCCTTTCTCAATCCAGCTCGATGGAGTAATCCAGATGGATGATCGGGTGGTGCCGCAACGTTTTCGACTGCAGGGTCGGCGCGTGCTCGTGACCGGCGCAAGCGGACACCTCGGTACTCCCATTGCCCGCGCGATCGCGGCCGCAGGGGGAGTGCCGGTGGTCGCGGGGCGGACAGTGGAGCGGCTCGAGGACCTTGCGCAATCGTTGCGCCGCGACGGCATGGCGTGCGAGACCCTTGCCTTCGACGTCGGGTCGCCGCAAGCATGCCGTGCGGCGATCTCGGCATTGGCATCGACAGACGATCGCCTGGACGGCATCGTGAACTGCGCCTACGGCGGCCGTGCCGGGACAGTCGACACCGCCACCGACGGCGATTTTGAGTCGGCGTTGAGCCAGAACCTGACCGGTCCGTTTGCGCTGATCCAGGCAGCGCGCCCCATGCTACGCAAGGCGGCATCGACAGCGGCCGGTGGCGCGTCGATCGTGAACATCGCGTCGATGTATGGACACGTGAGCCCGGATCCACGCATCTACGGGAACTCCGGTTCAAATAACCCGCCTTTCTACGGCGCCGCGAAGGCGGGCCTGCTGCAACTGACTCGCTATCTTGCAGTGCACCTTGGCCCCGAACGGATCCGCGTGAACAGCGTCAGTCCCGGGCCGTTTCCACCTCCGTCGATCGAGCAGACCGCACCTCGGTTTCATGCGCGGTTGTGCGAGAAGACCCCGCTTGGACGCATCGGCGTTGCCGAAGAGCTGGCCGGGCCGGTCCTGTTTTTGCTCTCGGACGCGGCATCGTTCGTGACGGGTTCGGACTTGGCCGTCGATGGGGGGTGGACGGCATGGTGAACGTCATGGTCCAGTCGGCGCACCCGACGGAAGGCGGCCTTCCGCCTGTTTTGGTTGCCGACGGGATGTTGATCGCCTTTCGGGTCGACGCATCGGTCCGCACCGGGATCGGGCATCTGAAGCGCTGCTTGGCACTGGCAGCCGCCGTCCGGAGCCTCGGCGGGCGTGCCGTCTTTGTCACGCGCGAACTGGGTTTTGACTCGCTTTCGCAGATCAAGTCGGAAGGCTTCGAGGCTCTGCTGCTTGCTCCACCCGCCCAGCCGTATACGGCGACATCCGACGATCCCCCCCACGCGATCTGGGCCGAAGTGCCCCAACTTCTTGATGCACGCGAGACCGCCCAATCTTTGAAAGGCAGGCAGCCAAAGTGGCTCGTCGTCGATCACTACGCTTTCGACCATCGTTGGCATCGCGAAATTACCTCGCAGCTTGGCGCTCGGCTCTGCGTGATCGACGACTTGGCCGATCGTGGTTTGGTCGCGGATGTGGTCGTCGACCAGAACCCGTCGGCAGATCACGTGGCGAAATATTCGTCTAGCGCGGGGCAGGTCGATACGCTGCTGGTGGGTACGCGCTTTTCGCTTCTCTCGTCCGCTTACAACGGAATCGCGCCGTACAAATTCAACACCGAGGTCCGGAGCATCGGGATCTTCATGGGCGGCACCGATGCAACGGATTCTTCAAGCCTCGCCCTTCGAGCTGCGCGTAACGTCGCCCGCTTCGAAAAGCCGATCGAAATCTGTACTACGTCATCGAACCCGCACCTGCCGGGTTTGAAAGCCCTTGCCGCTCGGTCGGCGGACACGACGGTCACGGTCGACTCGCCCGATCTCGCCGACTTCTTTCGACGCCACGATCTGCAAATCGGCGCGGGCGGTGGTGCCTCATGGGAACGCTGCGCCTTGGGGGCTCCGACGCTGGCGATAAAGTGTGCAGCAAACCAAGCAGTGGTTCTCGACTGGCTCGAAACGCAGGGCGTCGTCCATGCGGTTGACGCGCCAACCGAACAAACCGTCGGTGAAGCGTTGACGCAGCTCATTGCGCACCCGGAGTCGCGGCGCGCGCTGTGCGAGAAATCTCGGGGGCTCGTCGATGGACAAGGCGCCGCCCGAGTTGCGCTGGCGCTGCTGGCGAGCACGTTGACCTTGAGGCCTGCGACTCAGATCGATGCAGCGATGGCTTACTCATGGCGCGATGACCCGAGCACACGCCGCTACTTTCGTGATCCAAGGGCGATTTCCCTCGAAGAGCACCTTTCCTGGTGGACCCGGACGCTCACCGATCCGCAGCGGTCTCTTTTCGTCGCTCGCGTCGGAACACGTGCGGTCGGTACATTGCGATTCGATTTCTCGCCTGAAGATGCCGAAGTCTCGATCTACCTCGATCCCCAATTGACTGGTCTCGGGATTGGCATTGCCGTGCTTCGTGCTGGGCAGCGCTTGGCACAAGGGCGGCAAATGAAGGTCGCGCGGCTGGTAGCCGACATCCATCCTCATAACCAGGCGTCGATTTCGAGCTTCGCCGAAGCCGGCTTCACTCGTGCGGGAACTTCTTCATGGTCTTGGGACGTACCGAGATGACCAGCATCGCCGCGGACCCGGAAATGCCTCGGAACTATTCGTTCACGCAATTGGGCGTCTCCGACCGGGATATGTTCATCCAGGCTTGGGAGCGTAGCTTCGTTCGCGTGCTCTCCCAACAGACGTACGGGTGGATTTTCAACGGCAAAAATCGTCTGTATGCAGCGTTTGATAGCAACGAAATCGCAGCCGGCTATTGCCTCTATCCGCTGGAAGCAATGGTCGCCGGCAAACCCGGCCGAGCTGCCCTCTGCAACAACGTCTTCGCCGACCCGAAGCATCAAGGCAAGTTTCTGTTCAGCCGTTTGGGTCGCTTTGCCCTACAGGCAGCCGCTGCGGAGGGTATCTCCTTGGCTTATGGCCTACCGAACCGAAGCGCCCTTCCGGGCCACCGACGGGTGGGATGGAAATGGCAAACGGTTCCGTTCTTGGCTCGCAAACGGGACCGCCCGACGACTCGCAAACAGGATGCTTTGCACTGGTCTCAAGTCACGCCCTCCGCTGCGGAGCTGGCGAAAATCGAGGATTGCTCGAGGCGCAGCGCATCGGGCCGAAACTTTTCCATCATCAAGACCGCTGAATTCGCGAGTTGGCGCTTCGTTCAACGGCCCTTGGCCGAATACTGGTTCGCCACGATCAAAAGTCACCAAGACGTCTGCGCCTACGCGGTCGCGAAATACTTCGCCGAAAGGCGTTGCCTGCACATCCTCGACATTGACGGTGCCGTTGCCGCAGTGGAGAAATTGATCGCGGCGATCGACACCATCGATGCGCCCTTCGACTGCGCCAATCTCTGGTCGTCGACTGCGCACCGCGGCAGCTTCGAAAGAGCGGGATTCAGCTTGTCCGACGAGAGCAATACGCTCATCCTCATCGATCCAACGACATTGAAAGGGCTCGCCATCGAATCGGGACTGAACTTAGCGCTCGCCGACAACGACGTGTATTGAAAACGTGATGAACAACGTTTTGGTGTTGGCCGCCCATCCCGATGATGAAGTCCTCGGATGCGGAGGAACCATTGCAAAGCACGCGATCGCGGGCGACGTCGTGTCGGTCCTGATCTTGGCGGAAGGCTTGACCTCGAGAGATGAAACGCGCAGCCGGGACTTGGCCCATGGGGATCTCTCGGACCTGGCCCGCGCTGCGCGCGAGGCGAACCGGATTCTTGGGACGACGGTGCTTGAGCTTCACGATTTCCCGGACAATCGAATGGATTCGGTGAATCTCCTCGACATCGTCAAAGTCGTCGAGGCGGCTATCGCCGCGGCACAGCCCGCCATCGTCTACACCCACCATGCGGGCGACGTCAACATCGACCATCGGCGCACCCACGAAGCGGTCGTCGCAGCCTGCCGTTCCGTGCCCGGACAAGTCGTCAAGCAATTGATGTACTTCGAGGTGCCGTCTAGCACCGAGTGGCAAACGCCGAAGTCCGCCCCGGCCTTCGAACCCACACTCTTCGTGAACATCGCCAACACCCTCGAGACGAAGCTCGAAGCCCTGGGATGCTACTCCTCGGAGTTGAGGCCGTTTCCACATCCTCGGTCCCTGCAGGCGGTGGAGGCCCTGGCGCGTTGGCGTGGAGCGACCGCAGGTTATCTCGCGGCCGAAGCCTTCATGCTCGGCCGATCGCTCGTGGACTGAGAAGAAACCTAATGAAAATTGCGCAAACAAACATCGGTCTCGACCACGCCCCGTTCGTGATCGCGGAGATGTCGGGCAACCACAACCAGTCGTTCGAGCGCGCGCTCGAAATCGTCGAAGCCGCTGCCGCGACCGGCGCATCTGCATTGAAGTTGCAGACCGCGACGCCCGACGGCATGACCTTGAATCTTCGCGAAGGCGATTTCGTCATCGACGACCCGAGCAGCCTCTGGAATGGCCGTACGCTGCACGACCTCTACACGGAGGCCTGCACGGCGTGGGAGTGGCATGCGCCTCTGATGAAGCGAGCCGGCGAGCTTGGCATGTTGGCCTTCAGCACTCCTTTCGACGCAAATGCGGTCGACTTCCTCGAGTCCCTCGACGTACCCGCTTACAAGATCGCGTCCTTCGAGAACACCGATCTTCCTTTGATCCGGCGTGTCGCGTCGACCGGCAAGCCGATGATCATTTCGACCGGAATGGCGTCGATTGCAGAGCTCGACGAAACCGTGCGCGCCGCGCGCGACGCCGGCTGCCGCGATCTCGTGCTGCTCAAATGCACAAGCACGTATCCAGCTACGCCAGCGAACACCAACATCCTGACGATCCCGCACATGCGCGCGCTCTTCGGATGCGAGGTCGGCCTTTCCGATCACACGATGGGAATCGGCGTTTCGGTGGCCAGCGTGGCGCTCGGCGCGACGGTTATCGAAAAGCATTTCACGCTCGCCCGGGCCGACGGCGGGGTCGATTCGACCTTCTCGATGGAACCCGGGGAGATGCGCGCGCTCGTCGCGGAGACGAAGAATGCCTGGGAGTCGCTCGGCCATATCAGCTATGGGCCGACGCCTGCCGAGGAGAAGTCGCTCAAGTTCCGCCGCTCTCTTTACGTGACCGAGGATCTTCAACCGGGCGACGTGCTGACGCCGGCCAACCTGCGCGCCATTCGGCCGGGCGGTGGCCTGTCACCGAAGTACGTCGACCAGTTGCTGGGTGCGCGCGTCGCTCGTGCCGTGAAGCGGGGCACCCCTGCAACCTGGTCGTTGATCAATGGCAGCCTCTGAGAGAGATGCCAGCAAGGCGATCCAGGCCGTTGCTGCTCAGGCAGGAGCCGCCGCGCCACACGCCGGCGCGGGCAATCGCGCCATGAGGCTGCTCGTCAAATTGGCGGATCGTTGCCGGCTGGTGTTGCGTCGCTATCCGCCGGATCCGAGAGTGGAGGCGCTGCGCAAAGTGATGGGCGCGGCGCCTTCGGCATGCTCCGACGGTCCCCTCGTGGCCGTTCAATGCGTCGAGGATCCGATCTATTTCGGCCTCTTCAATGCCCTCGTCGAGGAACTGCGCAGGACGCGGGGTGCTCGCGGCGAGCTCGTCGTCGTGCGTTCGATCAACGGCGCCATTGGAGCGAACTGGAGAAGCGCCCTGTGGCGATCCGTGCCGATCGGGCGACTGATTGCTTCGCAATGGATCCGTGCCTCCCGTCCATGGATCGAAAGGGTCGCCTACAGAAGCCTTTCCTATGCGAATCCGCTGACCGAACTTGCCGATGTCTGGCGAAGCGGCGCCGCTTGGCTGGGCCTGCGCAGCGGCGACGCAAAGTTCTCGGTCGTGATCGATGGTGTCACGGTGACTGACTTGATCATCGACTCGTTCCTGCGCTTCCGCCCGTCACCGAGCTTCGAGAAGGCCGATCCGTTCGTGCTGACGCTGATTAGGCAGGCGCATCGCGACGTCAGACTCGCTCGGGCCTATTTCCGGCGGCACCGGCCGCGGCTTTACATCACGTCGTACTCGACTTATCTCGAGCATGGAATCGCCGTTCGTGTCGCGTTGCAGGAAGGCGTGCAGGTGATGTCGTTCGGCAGCTTGGCCCGATTCGGCAAGGAACTGACGTCCGCCGACTCGGTGCATACCCCGAATGCGGAAGGGTTCCGTCGGGAATTCGCCGCGCTCGATGACCAACCCGCGCGCATTCGCAAGGCAGCCGCCCGACTCGAGTTCAGGCTCACCGGCGGCATCGACCAGGCCATGAACTACATGCGTGCATCAGCCTACGGAAAGCCGCTGGAGAAGTCTCCCGAAGACCTCACGGGAGCCGTCGTCGTCTTTCTCCATGACTTCTACGACAGCCCGCACGTTTATCACGACCTCATATTCGACGACTTCTGGCAATGGATCACCTTTACGATCGCGACGCTTCGCGAATCCGGCAAGACGTTTTTCCTGAAGCCGCATCCGAATCAGATTGCACTCAGCGGGGAAGCACTGGAAACGCTTCGGGCCGAACATCCGGGCCTCCGATTTCTTCCACCTGGCATTACCAACACGCAACTCGTCGAGGCGGGTATCTGCTGCGGGGTCACGATGTATGGATCGGTGGCTCATGAGCTGGCGTATTACGGTGTCCCAACCATCGGCTGTGCCCGCCATCCCCACAACGCCTTCGACTTCTGTCGAACCGCCCGTTCGAAAAGCGAATATCGCGCCTTTCTGCTCAGCCCGTGCGAGATGCCGGTTCCTAAGAGCGAGATGCGACAACAGGCGCTGACTTTCTTCTACATGCACAACCTCCACGGCGAACCGGACGACCTCGAACTCCGCTCGGCCTTCAACGCTTGGTGGAAGGCGTGCGAAGGCAGCGGCGCCTCGACTGAAGAACTCCTCGGCCGCTTCGATGCGATGCGACATTCGCCTGCTTTCATCCGCTTTTGCAGCAGGCTCCTCGGCCCGCTTCCAAATCAGGAACAAAAGGAAGTACCCGAGAATGCGCTGGTCCGCGCCGAACCTATCCACCGTTGAATGAGACGAGCGCCGATCGCCGCCAATCGATGATGGACGACCTGGATTCTCAGTTGCGGCGCTCGTACGAGCAGCATCCGGACTTTCGCTTTTCGGAACCGCCGCTCGAGATCGACGGCAACGCCCTCGAGGCCTTCAACAACACATTCGAGTTCGTTCGTAATCACCGGGTCGCATTGACGAACCCCCAACGGGCCGAGTCGCGCGCGCGCTGCCTACGCGCGCTAGCCGAAGTTTTCGAATCACTTCGAAACCAGGCCGCGGACGACTTCGAACGCCGCTTTCTGACGGAGCTGCAAGCCGAGTGCGCACGACTCGTGAGCGAAGAACTGAGCATGTATGCGCGCCGCCCTTCGGGCCGTGGAATCTCGATGGGCGCAGCGAGCACCCAGGCCGATGCGACACGCCTGGATCGGAACAGCCACTATTTCGGTGTCCTTCCGCGGTCCGCTGTCGACGAGATTGTTCGAATCGGCTCGGCCGACATTGCCGAGTTTCGAGAGCGCGCGAAGCGGGCACGTCTTACACGGGAGGACCTCAGCGTCAATGCCGGTCGGCAAGTGCGCGAGATCGTCCGGGTGCTGAATCGCGAATTCGGCTCGCTCGGCGTCCTTGACGCGGTCAGCGCCTATATGGGCCGCCGAATGGCCGTCGGCGGATTGGCTCTCGAGTTGAGCGTCCCGCAGGCGGACTGGTGGGCCAACACTTTCGCCGATCTTCCGCGCGCGCCGGCGACGCTTTACGCGCATTTCGACGAATCGATCGCCTTCCCAAAATCAATCGTCTACCTCTCCGATGTCGATTCAGACAACGGTCCGACCAGTTGCTATCGCCAGGCTTACCAATCCCTCGCACTGAAGCCTTTGCAAGAGATCGTCGGGCGCGTCATCGGCAACGTCGGCAGCGACCCGGCCTCGCCGCTGAAGTCTTACTACGTCAAGCAATACCACCAGTCAGCGAACTCCGAGCGCTTCCGCCGCCACTTTATGCGGCTGCCTGCGACGCTGCGCTTCAATTCGCATTTCGGCTGGGACATCCTGCCGGACAGCGACGCCGAGAAGAACCTGATGGCCCGCGAAGATTTGATGCTCGGCCCGGCCGGGACGTTCATCGTGTTCGATGGCGCAAAACTTCTGCACCGTGGCGGCATGGTTCGTCGACTGGACCGCATCGCTCTTCAGGTCATCTTCGCCCGTTCGACCCTTTCGAGCCGCGTCGCGGGCAAGCTGCGCAAGGCCATCGCATGAGCATGCTGCAGCCACTGAAACAACGTCTTTCCGCTTCAGCGAAATATTTGGCACGCCGGCATTCGGCGACAGCCAGGTTGTCTGCGCTGATGGGCAAGTGCCTTCCGGAACTGACCTGTGTCGATGTCGGAGCCTCCTACTATCCGCACCCGAAATGGCGCCTGCTGCTTGAGTCCCCCGCGACTCAGTGGATTGCAGTCGAGCCCAACGTAGCGAACATCTCGTACACCGAGAAGTGGGAATGGCCCTGTCAGGTGTCGGCGGTTACCACGGGTCTCAGTTTGACGGGCGGTCGGCAAACCCTTTACGTGACCAACGTCGACAGCGGGTCGAGTCTGCTCGAACCTCGGATTCCCGAGAGCCAATCCCATCGGTTTCTCAATCGCGACTACTTCTTTCCCGTGCGGGAGCGTTCGATCGAGACGCTGACCTTGCTGGACGTGCTGAAGTCGCGACGCGAAACCATGCCGGTTTTCGTGAAGCTCGACACTCAGGGAACGGAGCTATCGATCCTTACGGGTGCCGAACCGGCCTTGGCGAAAAGGCAAATCGTCGGCATCGAACTCGAATCGACCCTGCTTGCACAACCGGTGATGCAGGGTGCCGGCAAGTTCTGGGAAGCGTGCCGTTATCTCGAAGCTTTTGGCTTCGAGCTGCTGGACATCAAGGTGATTCGGGGCCCTTCACGACAGGCCCAATCCCGCCCCCGTGCCAACACCTTCCTTAACGAGTGCGACGCGGTGTTCGCGCTTCGCCGCGATGTGGCGAAGGATCTCCCGGTCGAATATCGAAGCGCATTGTTGGCGTTCTATCTCTGCAACAAGCTCTTCGACGAGTCGCACGACCTCCTAGAACAGGACTTCGAGATGCGTTCAGCGCTCCGAGCGCACGGTTGCGACATCGATCGCCTTGCATCACTGATCGACAAATTTTCCTGATGGACACGCGCACCTCCTCGCTGCGCTCGACCGTCGGTCAGATCGGTTCCTTCGTGGCCTTCGTCGCGCGCGAGTTTCGGGCGTTCTATCTGATCGTAGCCTTGACCATACTGGTGCTCTTCTTGGAGTACGCTGCTACGAGCCTGCTGATCCCGATGTCCTCGAGCGCGCCAGGAGCAGCCCTGAGGCTCTGGAGTGGCGTGCTCGATCGTCTCGGCCTGCCGCCGGCCCCCCGCACTTGGCTCTGGTTGTTCTTCATCGTGATGGCAGCGAGACTGGTCTTCGGCTATGTGCAGACGATCTCGACTACGCTGCTCGGCAAGATCGTGCACCGGACTCTGAGCGGAAGGATCTTCGATCACGTCGTCTCCGACGAACCGCTCACCACCATCTATACCCGCTCGGTGGGACACTACATCACGCTGGCAGGCGACGACACGTTCCGCTGCGGCACGATCGTCTCGAGCCTCCTGCAGAGCGTGGTGGGTCTATGCACGGCGCTGGTGGCTCTGGCGGTTCTTTACCAGTTCTCGGCGCCGCTATTCTTCGCGGTCGTTGCGTTCCTGGGTATTTGCGCCGTCACGGTCGGCTTGCTGCTGCGCTATTTGCTCAGAACCAACCACCGAGCCAATGCATTGTCGCGCGAGCTCGGCACCACGTTCGTCGAAGCGCTTAACAGCTTGCGCTCGATTCGCGCATTGCGCGGCGAAGAGTTTGTGGTCGCCACTTACGCTGCACAGATCCGGGCCTATGTGCAGATGCTGTTCAGGATGGACGCCGTTCGGGCCGGCATCAAGACGTTTCCAGCGGTACTCCTACTCATCGTCGCAGCGATCCTGCTGCGACCGGGATCTGCGCTCGGCATGTCGGAAGCGGCCGTCTTTGCCGGCACGATCATCGTGATCCGGATCTTCGCGTCGCTCGGTCAGTTCGTCGCTTCAGGCTCGACCTTGCTGACCGACATCCGCGCCGTCCGCGACATCGACACGCTGATTCGCGAATCCCAAGCTGTGCATCCGCACGCGTCGGCCTTGGATGCACCCCGCTCACGGCTGCACATCGATAGCGTCTCACTGAACCGTGTCAGTTTCGGCTACAGCACCCGGAATCGTGTCTTCAGCAATGTCGAATGTACTTTCAGGAAGGGGAAGAGCTATGCCGTCGTCGGACCGTCCGGCAGCGGCAAATCGACCCTCGCCGACATCGTGCTGGGCCTGCTTCAACCGACAAGCGGAACGGTTCGCGTCAACGACGGCGCCGTTGCGCTCGACGCCTTTGATGGTCAGATCATGTTGGTGGAGCAGCAGCCGAAGATCTTCTCGACGACCTTGCGCGCGAACCTGCTATTTGGCGCTCAGACAGATGATGAGACCCTGTGGCGGCTGCTCGAACTGGTGGACCTGGCCGGCATGGTCCGGCAGCTTCCCGATGGGCTGGACACTCGCCTCAGCTACCTCGGCGAGAACTTTTCCGGCGGCCAGCGCCAGCGCATCGGAATCGCGCGAGCGCTTGTCCGCATGCCCGACATGCTGCTGCTGGACGAAGCGACCAGTGCACTTGATCCCCCCACCCGTGCGCGGGTCGTCGCGAACATCCGGTCGCACATGCGTGAGGGCACCATCGTTTTTATCACCCACGACGAGGAGATTGCCAAGCTCGCCGACGAGGTCATCGTGATCGGAGCAGCGCGTTCGACCGTTGCTGCCGAATGCCCCGAACGGGCGCGTTCATGAGGCCTGCGCCGGTCGTCATATTTGCGTACATGCGCGCGGATCATCTTCGGCGCACGGTCGAGTCCTTGCTCGCGAATCCGGAAGCCGGTTCGACCGATGTGATCGTCTATTGCGACGCGACCAAGAGTTCGGCGCACCAGCCGATGATCGATGCGGTGCGTACCTATGCCGAATCCATCTCCGGCTTTCGCTCGGTCGAATGCATCCATCGCCCGTCCAATGTGGGGCTCATGCGCTCGGTAATCGACGGCGTCACGAAGACGCTGGCGAAACACGGCCGCGCGATCGTGCTCGAGGACGATCTTCTCCTGTCGCCGCACTTCCTCCGCTACATGAACGCAGCCCTCGACCGCTACGAGCATGACCCGCAGGTCGCGAGCATCCACGGCTATGTCTATCCGGTCGGGGAGGCGCTACCGGAGACCTTTTTTCTCAAGGGCGCCGATTGCTGGGGCTGGGCGACCTGGTCGCGCGGCTGGGCGCACTTCGATGCGGACGGATCGAAGCTCCTGCGCGAAATCCTCGAGAAAGGGCTCGTGCGTGAATTCGACTTCGACGGGCAATTCCCGTACAGCAACATGCTGCGGGACCAGATCGCCGGTCGAAACAGCTCCTGGGCCATCCTGTGGTACGCCTCGTGTTTCCTGAAGGATCTGCTGACCCTTTACCCCGGCCGCAGCCTCGTCGAAAACATCGGCAACGACTCGAGCGGGACCCACTGCGAGACCACCGACGCGATGTCCCGCGCACCGACGAGCAGGCCGGTGCAAGTCGAGACCATTGCAGTCCAGCCCTCGGAAGTCGCGCGGGCGGCCTTCGTTCGCTTCTTCGCCGAGCAACGGCCCTGGCGAACCCGGGTCCGAAGCTCGCTGAAGCGCATGCTGAAAAGCCGAATATGAATGCACGTTCCGTCGCGCTGGCGTTGGCGCCGCCGGTCGTGATGAGCCTCTTCCGGCGTTGGTCCGGCCACGCGCTGCGCTTCGCCGGCACTCCCGCCGACTGGACGCAAGCGATGAGCATGTCCGACGGCTACGACGACGCCGTCATTCTCGACCGGGTGCGACAAGCGACCCGCGCTGTCGTCTCCGGCCAGGCCCGGTACGAGCGCGACGCGGTGCTCTTCGATGAACCCGATTTCCCCTTTGCCGTGATCGCTGCCCTGCTGCGCGCGGCCGCCCTCGATCGAGGGCGCCTGCAGGTCATCGACTTCGGCGGGTCGCTCGGCAGTACCTATCGCCAGTGCCGCCCGCTGCTCGATGGTCTTGCGGACGTGCGCTGGTGCATCGTCGAGCAGCCGGCTTTCGTCGAGGCCGGCCGGACCGAGTTCACGACCGACGAACTGCACTTTGCGCGCTCCCTCGGCGAAGTTTCGGCATCGGGGCAGTCCGGCGTCATCCTCGCATCCAGCGTGTTGCAGTACCTGCAGGATCCGCATTCCGTCCTGCGCGAGTTCGCCGCCGCTCAGGCCCGACATCTGATCATCGATCGAAC
>JBDTXV010000003.1:0-20842 GCA_040006015.1 Caldimonas sp. | reverse complement strand
GTGACGACACCGGCCAGCGTCGCGTGGATGCCCGACTTCAGCACGCAGACCCAGACTGCCAGACCGACGATCACGTAGGCGCCGATGCTGGCGACGCGCAGCCGGTTCATTGCGAGCAGCACCGCTGCCCCCACACCGGCCGCCGCCAGCATCGGCAGCGAGAGCTCATCTGTGTAGAACAGCGCGATGACGACGATCGCGCCGAGGTCGTCGATGATCGCGACCGCGGTCAGGAAGATCTTCAGCGAGACCGGCACGCGCGAGCCGAGCAGCAACAGGATGCCGAGCGCGAACGCGATGTCGGTCGCCATCGGAATGCCCCAGCCGCGCAGCGCGATCGCGTCGGTCCGGTTGATCCCCGCATAGATCGCCGCCGGAACCAGCATCCCGCCGAGCGCGGCCACCGCCGGCAGCACGGCCTGGCTCGGCGTCGCGAGCTCGCCTTCGAGAAGCTCGCGCTTCAGCTCGAGGCCGACGAGAAAGAAGAACGCCGCCATCCACAGGTCGTTGACCCATAGCAGCAGCGGCTTCGATAGCACCAGCCAGCCATTGCCGATGCGGACTTCGCCGCGCAGGTCGATGAAAGACTGGTAGAGCGATCCGAGCGGCGAATTGGCGCAGACCAGTGCGGCTGCCGCGGCGAGCGCCAGCAGCACGCCGCCGGCAGCTTCGGACTCGATGAAGCGACGGGCGTCGAGGATCAATCGCTTGGACCTGGTTCTATAAACTGGCGCAGCGCAGCGTACCGCACTCCTTCAATGACCACCCTTCGATATGCCGACCTCGTCGAGAGCTGCGCTGCCGCGCTGCAGTACATCAGCTACTTCCATCCGGCCGACTTCATCGCTCATCTGGCGCGCGCCTACGAGGCCGAACAAAGTCCGGCGGCGAAGGACGCGATCGCGCAGATCCTGACGAACTCGAGGATGTGCGCCGAAGGCCGGCGCCCGATCTGCCAGGACACCGGCATCGTCAACGTGTTCATCAAGATCGGCATGGACGTGCGCTTCGAAGGCTTTCCGGCCGGCCTCGAGGACGCCGTCAACGACGGCGTGCGCAAGGCCTATCTCGACCCCGACAACACGCTGCGTCCGTCGATCGTCGCCGACCCGCAGTTCGCGCGCCGCAACACCGGCGACAACACGCCGGCGGTGATCCATACAGTGCTCGTCCCCGGCGACACCATCGATGTGCAGATCGCCGCGAAAGGCGGCGGCAGCGAAAACAAGAGCCAGTTCACGATGATGAATCCGAGCGACAGCCTCGTCGACTGGGTTCTCGCGACGGTGCCGAAGATGGGCGCCGGCTGGTGCCCGCCCGGGATGCTCGGGATCGGCATCGGCGGCACTGCCGAGCGCGCGATGCTGCTCGCGAAGCAGAGCCTGATGGACGACATCGACATGTTCGATCTGAAGGCGCGCGGCCCGAAGGACAAGCTCGAGGCGCTGCGGATCGAGCTCTTCGACCGGATCAATGCGCTCGGCATCGGCGCGCAGGGTCTCGGCGGCCTGACGACCGTGCTCGACGTGAAGATCGCGACCTATCCGACGCACGCCGCGAGCAAGCCGGTCGCGATGATCCCGAACTGCGCGGCGACGCGGCATGCGCATTTCGTGCTCGACGGCTCGGGCCCGGCCTTTCTCGAACCGCCGAGCCTCGACCTCTGGCCCGACATCCGCTGGGCGCCCGACTACCAGCGCTCGAAGCGGGTCGATCTCGACTCGCTGTCGAAGGCCGATGTCGCGAGCTGGAAACCGGGCGAGACCTTGCTGCTGTCGGGAAAGATGCTGACCGGCCGCGATGCCGCGCACAAGCGCATTCACGACATGCTCGAACGCCAGGCCGCGGGCAGCGGCGAGCCGTTGCCGGTCGACTTCACGAACCGCGTGATCTATTACGTCGGCCCGGTCGATCCGGTCCGCGACGAGGTCGTCGGCCCCGCGGGTCCGACGACCTCGACGCGGATGGACAAGTTCACCGAGACGATGCTCGCGCAGACCGGGCTGATCGCGATGATCGGCAAGGCCGAGCGCGGGCCGGTCGCGATCGACGCGATCAGAAGGCACAGGAGCGCGTATCTGATGGCGGTCGGCGGCGCCGCGTATCTGGTCTCGAAAGCGATCCGCGCGGCCCGCGTAGTCGCGTTCGCCGATCTCGGGATGGAAGCGATCTACGAATTCGACGTGCAGGACATGCCGGTCACCGTCGCGGTCGACGCGAACGGCGTCTCGGTCCACGAGACCGGCCCGAAGGAATGGAAGGCGCGGATCGCCGCGATCCCGATCACCTCGGCTTGAACGCTGCGGCGCTGCGCGCCGCCGCGCGCGTCAGCGGTGCGGAGCCGGACAACGCCCGGCGATGTAGCGCAGTTCGGCGGCGAGATTCGGCATCTCGTGCTCGACCCGATTCGCGACCTGCAAGATGTCGTCGGCGCGCGTCGATTCGACGCGCGGCCAGACGCGGCCCAGCAGCGCGCCGAGGCGCTGCCCGATCGACGGCGCCGCGAACCCTGCCGCCGCATCCGCGGCACGGGAGCCCGGCGTCCGCGACGCAATACCGCTCGCGGCCGGCCCGGCCGGATCGATCGCGTCGACCGACCAGCGCGACGGCGAGAAGGCACCGGTGCTCACCGGCGCGCCCTCGGCCTGCGGCCGATCCCGCCGAGCGACGAGACGTGAACCTTGATTTGGCTGACCATGAACTGCTCCCTATTCCTCGACAGGCGCGGCATTGAAAAGCCCCGCACGAGCCGATACTAGGGTTTTCACCTAGACTGCGCCAATTGCAATCCGGAATCGGGGCATCACCGCAGCGAATGTCCGGACCCCCACGATGAACCTCCGACCGATCAATTTCCGCACGCTCGATCTGAACCTGCTGAAGGTCTTCGATGTCGTGATGGTCGAGCGCAACGTCACGCGTGCCGCCGCGCGGCTCGCGATGACGCAGCCGGCGGTCAGCAACGCGCTGCGCCGCCTGCGCGAATCGACCCACGAGGAGCTGTTCATTCCGACCTCGAGCGGAATGACGCCGACCGTGCATGCCGAGACGCTTTGGCCGACCGTGCGCGCATCGCTCGACGGCCTGCGCGGCGCGTTCGAGCCGCAGGGCTTCGATCCGGCGGTCGATGCGCGCAGCTTCACGCTCGCGATGGCCGATGCGACCGCGGCCCTCTTCGTCCCGGAGCTCGTCGCCGCGCTGAAACGCGAGCATGCGCACGTCGACTTGCAGTTCGTCCCGCTGACTTCGCGCGACCCGCGGCCGATGCTCGAGCAGGGGCAGGCCGACGTCGCGGTCGGCTTCTTCCCCGACGTGGCCGCCGCGCTCGCGGCCGAAGGCGACGGCGGCGTGGTCCGACGAGAGCCGCTGTATCGATGCGAATACGTCTGCGCGATGCGCCGCGACCATCCGCTCGCCCGCGAAGGCGCGCTGACGCTCGACGCCTATTGCGCCGCCGAGCACCTGCGCGTCAGCTTCGCCGGCCGTCCGCGCGGCTTCGTCGACGAGGCGCTCGCCCGCCTCGGCCGCGAGCGGCGCGTGATGATCACCGTGAACCAGTTCTTCAATGCCGGCTCGGTCGTGCGCAAGTCGGACCTGCTGACGGTGCTGCCGCGCAGCTTCGTCGCCGCGACCGGCTTCGAATCGGAGCTGGTGCTGCGACCGTTGCCGTTCGAGCTGCCCGGCATCGACGTCAGCCTGCTCTGGCATCGGCGCCACGAGCAGGACACCGCGCAGCGCTGGCTGCGCGACAGCGTGCTGCGCGCCGCCGCCGATATCGCGCCGAAGCCGTCACCGGTGCGCGAAGCAGAACTCGCAGCCTAACCGCGCAGCAGCTTCAGCAGGCTCGCGTCGTCGAGCGCGGCATGGCCGGCCGCACAGGCGCGTTCGAACAACGCGCCGGCCGCGCCGCCCAGCAGCGCGTCGAAGCCTTCGGCGCTCGCCATCGCGAGCGCGAGCCGCGTGTCCTTCGCGAGCAGGCTCGTATGCGCGCGCGGCGCGAAATCGCCGTCGAGCGCGCGCCGCATCCGGTCGCTGCCGATCCAGCTCTGTCCGCTCGACTGCTCGATCACGTCGAGCGTGCGACGCGGATCGAGGCCGATCCGTTCGGCCAGCGCGAGCGCTTCGGCCGCGCCGGCAAGATTGATCGCGGCGAGCAGGTTGTTGACGAGCTTCGTGCGGGCGCCGTCGCCCGGCCGTTCGCCGACGCGAAAGACCTGCGACGACAACGCCTCGAGCAGCGTGCGCTCGCGCTCGAACACCGCGTCGGCGCAGGCGACGATCAGGCCGAAGCGGCCGTCGCGGGCCCGCGCCGGACCGCCCGACATCGGCGCGTCGATGCAGTCGATGCCGAGCGCGGCGAGGCGCGCCGCGATCCGTTCGGTGCTCGCCGGCGCGATCGTCGGACAGAGCAGCACCGTCGCGCCGCCGCGCAGCGCCGCGGCCGCGCCGTCGGTGCCGAACAGCACGGCCTCGGTCTGCGCCGCATCGACGACGGCGACGATCACCGTGCCCGACTGCGCCGCGAGCGCGGCCGGGCTCGCGCAGGCGCGCGCGCCGTGCCGCAGCGCGAGCTCGACCTGCGCGGCATCGATATCGCGGACGCAGACGTCGTGGCCGAGGTCGCGCAGGCGCAACGCGAGCGCGAGTCCCATGTTGCCGATGCCGATGAAGCCGGTCGTGGTTGCCATCTGCTGCCAATCTTCGCCGAAAATCATCGTCCCCAGCCACCCGCGGAATCGCCGATGCCTCAGCTCCCGACCTATGCCGACGTCGTCGCCGCGGCCGCGCGTCTCGAAGGCCATGCACATCGCACGCCGATGCTGACGTCGCGGACCGTCGACGACGAGCTGCAGGCCCGAGTCTTCTTCAAGTGCGAAAACTTCCAGCGCATGGGCGCGTTCAAGTTCCGCGGCGCGTTCAACGCGCTGTCGCGCTTCGATGCGGCGCAGCGCGAAGCCGGTGTCGTCGCGTTCTCGTCCGGCAACCATGCGCAGGCGATCGCGCTGTCGGCGCGCCTGCTCGGGATGCCGGCGACGATATTGATGCCGCACGACGCGCCGGCGTCGAAAGTCGCGGCGACGCGCGGCTACGGCGGCCGCGTCGTCGTCTACGACCGCTATCGCGAGGACCGCGAGGCGATCGGCCGGCGCCTCGCCGACGAAGAGCGAATGACGCTGGTGCCGCCCTACGACCATGCCGACGTGGTCGCCGGCCAGGGCACCGCGGCGCGCGAGCTGTTCGAAGAGGTCGGCCCGCTCGACGCGCTCTTCGTCTGTCTCGGCGGCGGCGGGCTGCTGAGCGGCTCGGCGCTCGCCGCGCGCGCGCTGGCGCCGGACTGCAAGCTCTACGGCGTCGAGCCGGAGGCCGGCAACGACGGCCAGCAGTCGCTCGCGTCCGGCGCGATCGTCCACATCGAGACGCCGCGGACGATCGCCGACGGCGCGCAGACGCAGCATCTCGGCGCGCTGACGTTCGAGATCATCCGGCGCGACGTCGATGCGATCCTGACCGCGAGCGATGCCGAGCTGGTCGACTGCATGCGCTTCTTCGCGACGCGGATGAAGATGCTGGTCGAGCCGACCGGCTGCCTCGGCTACGCCGCGGCGCGGCGGATGAAGGCCGAGCTCGCCGGACTCAGGATCGGCGTGATCATCAGCGGCGGCAACATCGACCTGGAGCGCTTCTGCGCGCTGGTCGGCGCGTGAGCGCGTCCTTCACGAGCTTCAACGGTTCGGCGCCGGCACGAGCGCGGCACGGCGGCGCAGCGCCTCGGCGCGCGCATGGCAATGCTCGAGGTGGTCGTTGACGAGGCCCATCGCCTGCATGAATGCGTAGACCGTGGTCGGCCCGACGAAGGTCCAGCCGCGCTTCTTCAGGTCCTTCGACAGCGCGGTCGATTCGGGCGACGCGGTGAGCGCCTTCGCCGCCTCGAACGTCATCCGCCGCGGCCGCGACGACGGGCCCGGCTCGAAGCGCCAGACGTAGGCCGCGAGCGAGCCGGACTCGCGCTTCAGCTCGAGGACGCGGCGCGCATTGTTCAGGGTCGATTCGATCTTGCCGCGATGGCGCACGATGCCGGCGTCGCCGAGCAGCCGTTCGACGTCGCGCGCATCGAAGGCGGCGATGCGCTCGGCATCGAAGCCGGCGAAGGCACGCCGGAACGCATCGCGCTTGTTCAGGATCGTCAGCCAGCTCAGTCCGGCCTGAAAGCCTTCGAGGCAGATCTTCTCGAAGAGCCGTGTGTCATCGGTGACCGGGAAGCCCCATTCGGCATCGTGATACGCGCGGTACACCGGCGTCGCACGGCACCAGAGGCAGCGCCACGCGCCGTCCTCGCCCTCGAACAGGCCGGCCCGCTTCGATGCTGCGGGTTTGCGGGACATGGCTTCCGGCATACGCGGGTCCTTTCGAACGCGCATTGTGCGGGCCCGTTGCGGCGCCCGACACGGGCCCGCATAGAGTGCGGGCAGCGGCCCCCGAGAAGGCCGCTGCAAGGCGGAGAGCGGACCACCGCTCCCGTGCATCACCGCAGTCTTCGACGATGCCGATCAACCCGCAGCACACCCGCATCCCGCCGGCAGAGCCCTTGCCGACGACACGATCGGGGTGCCGGCCCGGCCGGCCCGGCGCTGACACCTTGACGACGGCCGCGGTGGCGTCCCGGCCTTACAGCCGCGAAGAGAGGTCGGGACGCAGTATCCAGGTCGGGCGCAGCGCGCACGTTCGACGTCGAGTCCAACTACGTGCCGGCCACGTCGGCGAACCACAGGGTGCTCGTCGGCGCCGGCTACCGCCAAGCGCGCAGCGAGGCCGGCAAGACCCTTCTGGTCGTCTTCGATCCGGTGGCGCGGCGGGCGAGCCAGATTCCGCGCAGCGCTTGGCTGATGCTCGAATGGCGGCCCGAATGACGGCGCGGTGCGCGCCCCCGCCCGGCTCAGCGCCGCACGCCCTGCGCGATGTAGCGCGAGACGCGCGGCGGCGCGGCGCCGACGTGAAACGAGAAGCGCAGATCGCGCAGCGCGATGTCGAACGCGGTCATGCGCTCGAAGTGGCGCAGGTGCTCGACCCACGACTCGTCGACGAAGTGCTCGACGTAATGGCGCGGATCGGCCGCGTCGCGGAACAGCCCCCACGACAGCATCCCGTGGCGCAGCCGATTGCGCCGGCTCTCCTGCATCACGTGCAGGAAGTCTTCGGTGCGACCCGGGTCGATCAGGTATTCGACCGTCACGAGGACCGGACCCTCGCGCAGGTCGAGGTCGATCTCGGTGCCGGCCGGACGCGGATACTCCTTCGGCGTCAGGTCTTCGTCGGCGCCCGACGCGACGACGAAGCGCCGCGCGAGCAGCGCGCCGGCGACCGCACAGACCGAGGCCGCGACCAGGCTGGTGTGCACGTCGGTCCAGGTCGCGACCTGGCCCCACAGCGCCGCGCCGAGCGCGCTCGAGCCCATCAGCGCCATCTGGAAGATCGACATCCCGCGCGCGCGAACCCAGTCAGGCAGCGACATCTGCGCCGAGACGGTCAATGAATTCGCGACCGAGATCCACGACACGCCGGCGACCAGCATCGCCGGCGCCGCGACCAGCGCATCGGGCGCGACGCTGACGACCAGCATCGCGGCGGCCTGCAGCACCGTGCCGTAGGTGACCAGCGTGTCGCTCGCGAGTCCGCGGCGCATGCGCGGCAGGAACGGCACCGTCGCGATCGCACCGGCGCCCATCGACGCGAGCAGCAGTGTGTAGGTGCGCGCATCGCCGCCGTGCAGGCTCTTCGCGACCAGCGGCAAGAGCCCGATCAACGCGGCCGACTGCAGGAAGAACAGCGCGACGCGCAGCATGATCGAATGCATCGGCCGCGACTGCCAGACGTACTGCGCGCCGACCCGCATCGCGCCGACGAAACGCTCGCCCGGCAGCGCGCTGACCTTCTGCTCGCGCCTCCAGAGGCGGATCACAAACGCGGCGCCGACCGAAAGCAGCGCATTCAGCGCGAATACATAGGCGCTGCCGGCGCTCGCGATGATCGCGCCGGCGACGACCGGACCGACGATTCGCGCCGCATTCATCGCGATGCCGTTCAGCGCGAGCGCGGACGAAAGCTGCGGCCGCGGCACCAGCTCCGGCACGATCGCCGCGAACACCGGCCAGCGCATCGCCAGGCCGATGCCGTTCGCGAACGTCAGCGCGAGCAGCAGCGGCGCGGTCATCGCGCCGAGGCTGACGACCGCGCAGATCAGCAGCGCGACCGCGGCGACCCATATCTGAGTGACCATGAAATAGCGCCTGCGGTCGAGGATGTCGGCGAGCGCGCCGCTCGGCAAACCGAGCAGGAGCACCGGCAACGTCGACGCCGACTGGACCAAGGCGACCATCACCGGCGACGTGCTCAGCGACGTCATCAGCCACGCCGCCGCGACGTCGTTCATCCACATGCAGGCGTTCGCGGTCGCCCAGACGACCCAGAGCATCCGGAACACCGGCTGCGCGAGCGGCGTCCACGGGCCGACATGCGGCGCCGCGGTCGGTGCGGCGGCCGCATTCCGGGCCGCCGGGTCCGTGCCGTCGATCATCGGCAGCGCACCACGCGCGCGAGGCGGCGCGCTGCAGGCGCGCCGGCAAAGGGTTTCGGTTCGATCCGGTGGGTCTTGGACAAGCAGCTCTTCCAACGCGTTCGTCGATCGCGACGGATCGGGGCGGAACGCCGGCACGCGCACGCTCGGCGCGGCGAACCGGAAGTTCAACGTCCATTGTCCATAAACTGCCGGCTTCACGAACGCGAGGAGCGCACCGCATGTCGACGATCGAGCAGATGACCCCGCTGCACGCCGGGATGGCCGCCTGGCGGCGCGATATCCATGCCCATCCCGAGCTCGGCTTCGAGGAGACGCGCACCGCGGACCTGGTCGCGCGCGAACTCGAAGGCTTCGGCCTCGAAGTGCATCGCGGCATCGGCCGCACCGGCGTCGTCGGCACGCTGCGCACCGGCTCCGGCAGCGGCGCGCTCGGGCTGCGCGCCGACATGGACGCGTTGCCGATCCGCGAAGCGAACGCATTCCCGCACCGCTCGCAGCACGACGGCGTGATGCACGCGTGCGGCCACGACGGCCACACGGCGATGCTGCTCGGCGCGGCCCGCTATCTCGCCGCGACGCGCCGCTTCAGCGGCACCGTGCACTTCATCTTCCAGCCGGCCGAGGAAGGTCTCGGCGGCGCTCGCGCGATGGTCGACGACGGGTTGTTCGAGCGCTTCCGCTGCGACGCGATCTTCGGGATGCACAACCGGCCGAGCCTTGCAGTCGGCCGCTTCGCGGTCCGCGCCGGGCCGATGATGGCGGGCGGCGCGTTCTTCGACATCCACGTGACCGGCAAGGGCGCCCACGGCGCGCGGCCCGAGACCGGCGTCGACGCGGCGCTGGCCGCGGCGCAGATCGCGGTCTCGCTGCAGACGATCGTCGCGCGCAACGTCGCGCCGACCGAGACCGCGGTGCTGTCGGTGACGCGGATCCACGCCGGCGACGCCTACAACGTGATCCCGCAAACGGCCGCGCTCGGCGGCACCGTGCGCGCGTTCTCGCGCGACGTGATGAAGCTGGTCCGCGACGCGATGGCGCGCGTCGCGCACGGCACCGCGGCGGCCTTCGGCGCGAGCGCCGAGGTCGACTTCCGCGAGCTGTTCGCGCCGACCGTCAACGACACGGCCGAAGCCGAATTCGCCGCGCGAATCTGCACCGAGCTGGTCGGCGCCGACCACGTCGACCGCAAGCCGCCGCTGATCATGGCGTCGGAAGATTTCTCGGCGATGCTCGAGCGCGTGCCCGGTTGCTACATCAACATCGGCAACGGCGACGGCGCCGGCGGCTGCGAAGTGCACAACCCGGGCTACGACTTCAACGACGCCGCGCTGCCGCTCGGCGCGGCGTTCTACGCGCGCCTGGTCGAAACGCGGCTCGCAGCCGGATGAGGCCGTAGGCCGGTAGACGCCGGAGGCGCCTTTCGGACCTCAGCGGCCCGGTACCGCGCGCGGCCGGCCTGGCACGCCGAGCGCGCAATCGAGCGCCGGATCCCAGCGGCCGAGATCGGCCGCGGCGCGATAGGTGGTTTCGAGAAAGCGCAGCAGCGTCGCATCGGGGTCGGCGGCGCCGCGGACCGCGTCGTACGCGAGCAGCCATTCGCTCATCACGGCCGACCACGTCGCCGCGGCCGGCTCGATCTCGGCGTCCGCGAATCCCGACGGCTGCGGATACGCATACGAATAGAACGCGGCATGCGGATACGCATCGCTGCCGGGCCAGAAGCCGACGCTGCTGACCTCGTGCGAATAGGCTTCGCGCGTGACCTCGTCGGGCAGCCCTTTGATGCCGCCCGGGTGCAGCGGCGCCGGCCGGCCCGAAAAGCGCGTGACCGCGAGATCGAACGCGCCCCAGAACAGATGCACCGGACTCGCCTTGCCGAGGAACGCGGTCCGGAACAGCCGGAAAACGCGGTCCGCCTGCACCAGCGCAAGCCAGAACGCGTGCATCGCGCGAGCGTCGTAGTCGCGATGGACCTCGTCGTCGATGAAGCGGATCGGCGCGGGCACTTCGTTCGGCAGCAGACCGATCGCGACGCGGACGCCGGCGCCGTCGAGCTCGGCCATCAGGCGCCGGTAGAACGCCGCGACCGGCATCGGCTCGAGCGCGAAGCCGCGCGCCGGCCCCGACGACGTGCGCACGGCGAGCCGATGGTCGACGAAGTCGAAATCGATTTCGAGAACGACGCGGCCGGCATGGATCGCACCGGTTCCGAAGCCGCGCGCATTGACGTAGAGCGGCACGTGCCAGCCGTGGTTCAGCCACGGTGTCAGCGCGAGACGCACCTTGCCGACGATCTGGGTCCAGAGTTGGACCGTCGCCGCGGTCCGGCGCCACGCCGAATAGTCCAGTTCGGGCCACACCGGCCCGCCGTCGTCAACGCTGTGCATCGCCCGTCACTCCGAGCGCAGCGTAGCAGGCCGGAACGCTCAGCGCGGCGGCGGCGTCGCCGCCGCTTCGGCGAGGCGCTTCTTCTCGCGCAGCTGCGTCAGCTGCTCCTCCTCGTGCTTGCGGCGCTGCTCCTGCTGACGCTGCTGCTCCTGGTGGCGCTGCTCCTCGAGCTCCTCGGCCGAAGGCTCCTGCTCGATCGACAGCGACATGAAGTTCGACGCCGGCGGCTCGCCGCGCGCGCTCTTCAGCTTGATGTTCAGGCGCAGCTCGTTGGCCGAATCGGCATTGCGCAGCGCCTCCTCGAAGCTGATCAGCCCGTCGTTGTAAAGCTCGAACAGGGCCCAGTCGAACGTGCGCATGCCGAGCTCGCGCGACTTCGTCATGATCGCCTTGATCTCGTGAAACTCGCCTTGGAAGATGCGCTCGGCGATCGTCGGCGTGTTCAGCAGGATCTCGATCGCGGCCGAGCGGCCGTTGCCGTCCTCGCGCCGCACCAGGCGCTGCGAGACGATCGCGCGCAGGTTCGCCGACAGGTCCATCAGCAGCTGCGTGCGCCGTTCCTCGGGAAAGAAATTGATGATCCGCTCGATCGTCTGGCTCGAGCTGTTCGCATGCAGGGTGCCGAGACACAGGTGCCCGGTCTCGGCGAACGCGATCGCATGCTCCATCGTCTCGGCATCGCGGATCTCGCCGATCAGGATCACGTCCGGCGCCTGGCGCAGCGTGTTCTTCAGCGCATGCCGCCACGAGTGCGTGTCGACGCCGACCTCGCGGTGCGTGATCAGCGACTTCTGCGACGCGTGCACGTATTCGACCGGGTCCTCGACCGTGATGATGTGGCCGGCTGAGGTCCGGTTGCGGTGGTCGATCATCGCCGCGAGCGAGGTCGACTTGCCCGAGCCGGTCGCGCCGACGACGAGGACCAGGCCGCGCTTGTTCATCACGACCTCCTTCAGCACCTCGGGCAGCTTCAGCTTCTCGAAGTTCGGAATCTCCGACGCGATCGTCCGGATCACCATGCCGACGCACTGCTGCTGCACGTAGACGTTGACGCGAAAGCGCGAGACGCCCGGAATCGAGATCGCGAAGTTGCACTCCATCTCCTGCGCGAACTCCTCGCGCTGGCGCTCGTTCATCATCGAATGGGCGAGCATCCGCGCGGCTTCGGCGCTGAGCTTCTGCGAGGTCAGCGGCGTCATGCTGCCGTGCGACTTCATGCTCGGCGGAAAGTCGCAGGCGATGAACAGGTCGGAGCCGCCGGCCTGACTCATCGCGCCGAGCAGCTTGTGCATGTAGGCGCGGGCTTGTTCTTCGTTGAGGGCTGACATGAAATTCCGTCCAAGACAAGGCGCCGACGCGCCGTTCGATCCTTTCGGCAAGCTTGCCAGCGGATGCGCTCGCCGGATGAGCCGAGAAGGCGGCGAAAACACCGCGTGATCGGCCGGTGCGGCCGCGCGCCTTGAGGCAACCTGCAGGCCGATCGGAGCGACGCAGGCGCCGCGCGAAGTCGGCGACTGCCGTGAAAACCGCTGCAGCCAACGCGCGCCGGGTCGGTTAACCTGCGGCACGAACGAACCGGAGACCGGACGACCTTGATCTCAATGCACGGCGTGCCGTCGTCGCTGATCCTGCGCAACGAATCGTGGGTTCGCAAGCAGGCCCAGTCGGTGTTGCGGCGCGTCCCTTCGAACGTCGAAAAGGCCGACCTGATCCAGGTCGGGTTGATCGCGGTCGCGCAGGCCTCGCTCGCGTTCGTCTGGGAAGGCGACCGCGAGACCGAGGAAGCCAACGAGGCCTTCGTGCGTTATGCGCGGATGCGCGTGAAGGGCGCGATGCTCGACGAATTGCGCCAGATGGACCATCTCGGCCGCGCGCAGCGGCGCAAGGTCAAGGTCGTCGAACTGGCCGCCGAGCGCTGGCGCGCGAGCCATGGCACCGAGCCGAGCGCTGCCGAGCTGAGCCAGGTCTGCGGCATCGGCAGCGACGAAATCTTCGAGCTCGAGCGCGTCGCGCGCTCCGCACAGACGACGACGCTCGCCGAAGACGGCGCCAGCGACGAGGTGCCGACCGCCGAGGCCGCGACCGCACGCGACGAGGTCGAGGCCCGCGTCGACACCGGGATCATGTTGCGCCGACTCGAGAAGTTCTTCGCGACCTTGCCCGAGCGCGAGCGCCAGGTGATCGATTCGTATCTCGGCATCGGGCTCTCGCCGGTCAAGCTCGCCGAATCGCTGAACGTCACGCCGTCGCGCGTTTCGCAGCTGTTCAAGTCGATCTGCGAGCGCATCGGCATCCATCTCGGCCACGAAGGGCAGCGCTCGACCGACCGCGTCGCGGCCGGCGGAACCACGAATTTCGACGAACTGATCACGTCGCGCGAAACCGATCTGGCCGGCGGCGGCGAAGGCGCGTGGGGCGAGTTCGTCGAACGGGTGCTGATCCGGTCGAGCGAACCGGCGTCCGGCTCCGACGACGCCCCGATCGTCGTCACCGACACGACGCGCTGGGGCTGAAGCCCGGCCCGTGCGCGCACCGCGCAGCGCGCGCTGCGACATCCGCTCCGCACCGTGCAATCCGCGACCGGCGATTCATCCCGCGTCGAGATCGGCGACGAGGCGCAGCAAGCGCCCCGGGTCGACCGGCTTCGTCAGATGCGACGCGAATCCGGCCGCGGCGGCGCGGCGCTTGTCGGCATCGCTGCCCCAACCGGTCAGCGCGACGATCCGCGGCGGCGGACGGCTCGAATCGGCGCGGATCGCCGCGCAGACGTCGTAGCCGGTCATGTCCGGCAGGCCGATGTCGAGCAGCACGACCGCGGGACGGAATTCAGCGGCGATGCTGATCGCCTCGCGGCCGTCCTTCGCGCTCCGGACATCGAAGCCGGACGCGCTGAGCAGCGCGACCAGGCTCGCCCTGCCGTCCTCGTTGTCCTCGACCGCGAGCACGCGGGTGCCGCACGGCGATGCGGCCTCGGCGGCGGCGCCGCGCGCGCTGCGACGCGGCGTCTCGGGCTGCGCCGCGGCGAGCGGCAGCGACAGCGTGAACCGGCTGCCGCGGCCGATGCCGTCGCTGTGCGCGACGATCGTGCCGCCGTGCAGATCGACCAGCTGCTTGACGAGCGCAAGGCCGATGCCGAGGCCGCCCTGCGCGCGCGGCGCGGTATGGGTCGAGCGCATGAACATCCGGAACAGGCTCTTCTCCTCGCCGTCGGCGATGCCGATCCCGCTGTCGGCGACCCGGCAGATCGCGTGACCATCCTGCTGCCACAGCGAGACCTCGATCGTGCCACCGTCGGGCGTGTACTTCGCGGCGTTGCTGAGCAGATTCGCGAGAATCTGCGCGAGCCGCAGCCGGTCGCCGAGCACGGTCGCGCCGGCCGGTGGAATCTGCAGCTTCAACAGATGCTTGCGGCTCTCGATCAGCGGACGCGTCGTTTCGACTGCGGCCTCGACCGCGTCGGCGAGATCGACGCGCTCGCGCTCGAGGTCGATCACGCCGCGATTGACTCGGGACAGGTCGAGCAGATCGTCGATCAGCCGCGCCATCGTCGCGACCTGGCGGTCGAGAACGCCGTAGGCCTGCGCCGCCGCCTCCTCGCCGAGCGGCGCGGCTTTCAGCATCGCGAGCGCGTATCGAACCGGCGCAAGCGGATTGCGCAGCTCGTGCGCGAGCGTCGCGAGGAACTCGTCCTTGCGCCGGTCCTGCTCGCGCAGCGACTCGGCGTCGCGGGCGCGCTCGATGTGGGCCCAGCAGCGCTCGACGACCGCTTCGACGAGCAGCACCTCGTCGTCGATCCACGCCCGCGGCGTCGACTGATGCACCGCCATCATCGCGATCAGGCGGCCGTCCTTGACGAGCGGCGAGCAGACGATCGCGTTGACGCCGATCGCGTTGAACATCTCGGCGCCGCCGCCCGGACCGCCGAGCTCCCGGTCGACATCGCGGACGACCAGGGTCTTGCCGCTGCGCATGTCGCCGGCCGCCTGCGGACCGAACAGATCGAGCGAATAGGTGCCGGCGCTGCTGGCGATGCCGGGTGCGGCCCAGTCGGTGCGGATCGTGAACTCGTCGTTGTCGGCTTCGACGTCGGCATACGCGCAGCGCGACGCACGCAGATGCTCGCCGAGCAGTTGCGCGGTCTGCCGCATCACCTCCGAAGGATCGGTCGTCTCGCGCGTCGCGACGCCGAGGCGGTCGAGAAAGCGGAAGCGCTCTTCGCTCTCGCGCAGCCGCGCCTCGGCGACCCGCGCTTCGGTGACGTCGCTGCAACTGCCGACCCATTCGACGACGACGCCGGCGTCGTCGAACACCGGCACGCTGCGCGCGACCATGTCGCGGTATTCGCCGTCGTGGCGGCGCAACCGGTACTCGAGGCCGTCGAGGCGGCCGGCGGCGATCGCATCGAACCAGGCGCGGCGGACCCGCTCGCGATCGTCGGGATGGATCGCATCGAGCCAGCCAAGCCCCGAATACTCGTCCGCGGTCTGGCCGGTGAACGCACCCCACGATGGGTTCTGCACGACCGCTTCACCGCCCGGCGACGTCAGCCAGAGCACCGCCGATGTCGTGACGACCAGCGTCTTCAGACGCCGCTCACTGCGCTGGACCTCGTTCGAATCGCCGGACGCGGGCTCGCGATCCGGCCGATCCAGGTGCGGCGAAGGCGGTGGGGAAGACGAAGTCAATTGCAAGGCTCGACGGGAAACGAGTCGAATGCGGCATTTCGCGTGCCCGGGCTGTCCGACGGCCCGGTTTCCTCCCGCCGCGCGACGCGGAAGCCGCAACCGCGAAATCGTTCGCTGCGGCACGGCCTCTCGCCGGACGGCATCGATACCGATATCGAGCCATGGCACGACGAGAGCGACCGATGACGACGATCGAGTACTGGCCTTGGCGCTATCGCGCCACCGCGACCGGCCGGACCTTCCGGACCGCCTTTCGGCTGACCGCCGAACAGGCGTCGGCCTATCGCGATGCCGAGCGCATCGACGGATCGCTCGCGCTGCGCGAAGTCGACGAGCACCGGGTCGACACGACGCCGGCCGTGTTTCGTGCCGCCGGGCGCGGCTGAGCGATGGCCTCCGAAAGCGCCATTCCCGCGGCGCTCGCCGTGGCGCTGAAAGACGTCTACGGCTGCTCGCTGTGCGAATGGAGCGGCGCGCTGCTGCAGTGCCTCGACGCCGCCGAACACGGGGTGCTCTGCCCCGAATGCTTTCGCGCCGCGCACCGGCTGATCTCGAAGGAGGACCTGCAGCGCTGCATCGCGCCGCAGAAGGCGCCGTGCCGATGCGCGCAGCCGTTCGACGCCGCGCCGGCGTGCAACTGCCCGCGAACCTGACCTTCGTTCATCGCGGCGGCGGGCCGACTGCGGCCGACGCGAAGCGCAACGTGACGCTCGCGCCGCCGAGCGCGCTGCGGCCGATCTCGACGTCGCCGCCATGCAGCACCATGATCTCGCGCACGATCGAAAGGCCGAGTCCGCTGCCCTCGCCGCCCGCGTTCTTGCCGCGCACGAAGCGCTCGAACGCGCGCGGACCGATGTCCGGATCGAGACCGGGCCCGCTGTCGTCGACGCGGACCGACGGCGGATCGCGCCCGAACTCGATCACGATCTGTCCGTTCGGCGGCGTGTGGCGCAGCGCGTTGTCGACGAGGTTGCCGATCGCCTCGCCGATCAGCTCGGGCTGGACCTCGACCTCGAGCGGCTGGTCCGGCGCGCTCAGCTCGAGCGCGATCGAGCGCATCAGCGCGAGCTCGACGTAGGTCGCGCCGACCGCCTGCGCCAGCACGACGAGATCGGTCGGCTCGAACGACAGGTCGCCGCGGACCTCGGGATCGAGGCGGCCGAGCGACAGCAGCTGCTGGATCAGCCGTCCGGTGCGTTGTGTCGCCGCGTTCAGGTCGACGATCACCGCATGCGCGGTCGCGAGGTCCGGCGCATCTGCGGCGCGCGCGAGCCCGAGCTGCAGCCCAGCGAGCGGCGTGCGCAGCTGGTGCGCCGCGGTGGCGGCGAACTGGCGCTCGCGCATCAGCATCGCGCGGATCCGCGTCAGCAGCTGGTTCAGCGCGGTCGCGAACGGCAGCAGCTCGCGCGGCACGCCGTCGGTGCCGATCGGCCGCAGCGAAACGCTCGACTGCTCGTTCCAGTGCGCCGCGATGCGCTCGAGCGGAACGATCGTGCGCTGCAGCGCGAACACGATCGTGACCGCGGCGACGCCGAGCAGCATCAGCAGCGGCAGCAGCATGCCGAGGATGTCGCGGCGCGCGCGCTCGCGCTTTAAAGTCGTCTCGGCGACGCGCGCGGTCGTGCGCACCGGACAGGTCGCGCACAGATCGACCGCGGCGACGCGGACGTCGTGCTCGCCGATCCGGGCATCGAAGGCGCGGCCGTTCGGATACGAGACCTCGCGCCGGCCGCGGTCCGGCAGTCCGGCGTCGCCGACGATGAGGCGCTCGCCCTGGGTCACGTTGAACGAGGTCCGGTCGATCTCGTCGAACGCGAGCATCGCCGCGGCCGACGGCGGAAGGTCGATCGATGCGCGGCTCTCGACATCGCGAACCTGGGCCGCGAGCGAATGGACGCTGTCGAGCAGCCAGCGGTCGAAGACCTGGTCGACCAGCCGCTGCGCGGTGTAGGCGCCGATCAGCCCGGCAGCGGCGACGAGCGCGAGCATCGGCAGCATCAGGCGCAGCGCCAGGTCGCGGCGCAGGCCGGCGACGCCGATCAGCCGTTTCACGCCGCGGCGTCCGGGGCTTCCTCGGCCGCGCCGTTGTCCGTCTCGAGCGCGAGGTGATAGCCGAAGCCGCGCAGCGTCCGGATCGCGGTGCCGCTGCCGGCGAGCTTGCGGCGCAGCCGCGACACATAGACTTCGGCCGCGCTGTCGCCGACGTCGACATTGCGTTCGGCGAGCGCGTCGATCAGGATCCGTTTCGGCACCAGGCGCGGCGCGCGCGCGACGAGGATGCCGAGGACTTCGAACTCGCGCGGCGAAAGCTCGATCGGCCGGCCCGCGGCAAAGGCCCGCCCTTCGCGGCGCAGCCAGGTCAGCGAGCCGTAATGCGCCGCGTCGCCGCGCTCGACCGAGGCGCGCCGCACCAGCACTTCGATCCGCGCGTCGAGCTCCTCGGGCGCGAACGGCTTGACGACGTAATCGTCGGCGCCGCCCTGCAGGCCGCGCACGCGGTCGGCGATGCGGTCGCGCGCGGTCAGCACGATCACCGGGGTCAGCGAGTCTTCGACGCGCAGCCGCGCGAGCCATTCGAGGCCGTCGCCGTCGGGCAGCCCGAGGTCGAGCACGATCAGCTCCGGCAAAGCGGTTCGGGCCTCGTCGGCGGCGCGCAGCGTCGAGGCGACCGCGAGGGTCCAGCCGCGGCGCTCCCAGCGCAGACGCAGCTCGCGCGCAATCGCGGCATCGTCTTCGATCAGCAGCAGTCGCATCGCGAGGTCCGTCAAGTCAGGGTCGGTCGGAGGGAGAGCGCCCGGCGGCGCACGCGGCAAAGTCGGCACGCCGCATCCGCGCAGGTCGCCGGGTCGACCCGCATCGCGCCATTTTCTCCCGCCGCGCCATATTTCGAACCGCGTCAGCCGCGCGGATGATGCGCGGCGTGCAGCGCCTTCAGGCGCTCGCGGGCGACGTGGGTGTAGATCGTCGTCGTCGAGATGTCGGCGTGGCCGAGCAGCATCTGCACCGCGCGCAGGTCCGCGCCGTGATTCAGCAGATGGGTCGCGAAGGCGTGGCGCAGCGTGTGCGGCGACAGCGGCGCATCGATGCCGGCGGTCGCGGCGTGCGCCTTCACGAGCTTCCAGAAGCGCTGCCGCGTCATCGGCCCGCCAAGTGCCGTGACGAAGAGCGCATCGCTGGCCTGCGCGCCGAGAATCGCCTGGCGCGCGTGGCCGATATAGCGCCCGAGCCAGACATGGGCTTCCTCGCCGAACGGCACCAGGCGCTCCTTCGAGCCCTTGCCGGTGACGCGCAGCGCGCCTTCGGCCAGGCTCAGGTGGACCGACTTCAGCTCGACCAGCTCGCTGACGCGAAGCCCGCTCGCATACATCAGCTCGAGCATCGTGCGGTCGCGCAGACCGCGCGGCGTTTCGACGTCCGGCGCGGCGAGCAGTGCCTCGACCTGCGCCTCGCTGAGGCTTTTCGGCACGCGCAGCGGCTGGCGCGCGGCGCCGAGCTTCAGCGTCGGATCGGCATCGAGCAGATGCTCGCGCAGGGCCCAGCGGAAGTAGCGCCTGAAGACCGTCAGGCGCCGGTTCGCGCTGGTCGCGGTACTGCCGGCGTGGCGCGCGACCGCATAGGCGCGCAGGTCGGCCTCGCGGGATTCGTTCAGCATGCGGCCGCATTCGCGCTGCAGCCAGTCGGCATAGAGCGCGAGGTCGCGCCGATACGCCGCGAGCGTGTTCGCGGCGAGGCCGTCTTCGATCCAGATCGCATCGACGAAGCGGTCGATCGCGTCGTCGCGGGCGCTCCGGTCGCGGCCTCCGCCCGCCCGGCCGGCCTGCGTCGCCGCCGCGCGCACCGGCTTCACTCGAGCTTCAGCTTCTGCAGCACGACGACCTTCCTTCAGACCTCGCATCCGGCTGCGATCTGCGCGGCGAACTGCTGCGGCGTGTTGCCGATGATCAGCGAGCCGGTCTCCTCGATGCCGTAGTACGCCACCCGGTTGACCGGCTCGAACCCGACTTCCTTGAAGGTCACGAGGTGGAGCGGCCGGGTCGGATAGCCCTGCGCCTGCGCGGGCACGGCGACGGCGACGGCGCCGAGCAAGGAAGCGAGGCCCGCGGTGATCACGATGCGGCGCTGCATGAAAAGGTGTTCTCCGGCAAATTGTCGATCGCAAAGTGTAGAGGGTCGCCGCGCCGCATTCGATCAGGCGCGCGGCGCCGCCGTCGCTGGCGCGGCCGATACGGCCCGCGTCGCCTGGGCCAGCGCCCAGTCGATGTGCTCGCACAGCAGCGCCGAGGCCGACGCACGCCGAGCCTGCAGCGCGTCGATGATCGCCGGGTCGGCTCGCGCGCGCAGCGCGTTGCCGAGCGCGACCGCGAGATTGCGCTGCCAGCGCGCGTGGCCGATGCGCCGGATCGCGCTGCCTTCGGTCGCGCGCAGGAACTCGGCCTCGTCCCATTGCCAGAGTTGCAGCAAGGTCGCGTCGGCGAACGGCGTTCGCACATCGAAATCGGCGAGCGCGCTGCGCTGCGCGTACTTGTTCCACGGACAGACGAGCTGGCAGTCGTCGCAGCCGTAGATGCGGTTGCCGATCGCGGCGCGGAACTCGACCGGTATCGCGCCCTTGTGCTCGATCGTCAGGTACGAGATGCAGCGCCGCGCATCGAGCCGTTGCGGCCCGATGATCGCCTGCGTCGGGCAGACGTCGATGCACGCGCTGCAGCTGCCGCAGTGCGCGCTCGCCGGTTCGCTCGGCGGCAACGCGAGATCGACATAGATCTCGCCGAGAAAGAACATCGAGCCGGCCTCGCGATCGAGCACCAGCGTGTGCTTGCCACGCCAGCCGATGCCGCTGCGCGCGGCGAGCTCGACCTCGAGCACCGGCGCCGAATCGGTGAAGACGCGATGCCCGAACGGGCCGACCATTCCGGCGAGCGCATCGGCGAGCTGCTGCAGGCGCGCGCGCAAGACCTTGTGATAGTCGCGACCGCGCGCATAGATCGACACCGTCGCGAGATCGGGACTCGCGAGGCGCTGCCACTCGACCGCCTGCCAGCCGTCAGGGGCCGCGCGCGGCAGGTAGTCCATCCGCGCGGTGATCACGCGCACGGTGCCGGCGACCAGCTCGGCCGGGCGCGCGCGGCGCAGGCCGTGGCGCGCCATGTAGTCCATCTCGCCGTGAAAGCCGTTGTGCAACCATGCCGCGAGC
>JBDTXV010000002.1:0-21040 GCA_040006015.1 Caldimonas sp. | reverse complement strand
CCGTTCTTCAGCGCGTAATAAGTCAAGTCGCTGTTGGACTCGAGCTTCATCTTCTCCATCACGCGGGTGCGGTAGGTGCTGACGGTCTTGACGCTGAGCGACATGCTGTTGGCCATGTGACCGATCGTCTCGCCTTTCGCGAGGCGCAGGAAGACCTGGAACTCACGCTCGGACAACTGCTCGTGGGCCGGCTTGTCGGCGCCGCCGCCGAGCCCGTCGGCGAGCAGTTCGGCGACGCCGGCGGTGATGTATTTGCGGCCGCGGTAGACCGTGCGAATCGCCTTGACGATCTCCTCCGGGTCGCACTCCTTGTTCAGGTACCCGCTCGCGCCCTGGCGCAGCAGCGTCGTCGCGTAATGTTCTTCGGGAAAACCGCTCAGGATCAGGATCGGCAGATCGGGGGCCCGGGCCTTGATCGCGGCGAGCGCGTCGACGCCGCTCTGATCGGGCATCGACAGGTCCATCACCATCACGTCGACTTCACCCTTGCGGACGATGTCGAGCGCCTCGCGCCCGTTGCCGGCTTCGGCGACCACCGTCAGATCGACCTGCTCCGAAAAATACTGGCGCAGGCCGGCACGCACGATGGCGTGGTCGTCGATGATGGCAACTCGGATCATGGTTTTGCAGGTCCCAACGTGATTACCCGTAAGTTTAGAGGCAAGCGATGCTGGCGCGGCTGATTTCGCGTCTGCGGGGTAGCCCGTTCGCGTTTCCCCTCGCTGCGCTGACCGCTCTGGCGATGTTCTGGATCAGCGAGGCCTCGTACCAGGGCGCGCATGCGACCTTGACCGCCCTCGGCGAGCGCGGTCAGGCGCGCACCGAGATCCAGACGCTGCGCCATCTGCTCGCCGAAGCCGAAAGCGGCCAGCGCGGCTACGTGCTGACCGGCCGCAAGGAATACCTGCAACCGTATACCGATTCGCTCGGCACGATCCGTCAGTCGCTCGGCTGGCTGCGCACCTATTACGCGAAGGATCCGGCCGGCGCCGAGCTGCTTCAGCGGGTCGAGTCGCTGACCGGCGAGAAGCTGTCGGAGATGGCGACGACGATCCGGCTCTACGACCAGGGGGGCAGCGGACAGGGCTGGCGCGAGCTGATGCTGACCAACATCGGCAAGGAGAAGATGGACACGATCCGCGCGCTGTCGATCCAGTTGCTCGCGCTCGAAACCGGGAAAGTCTCGAGCGATCAGGAAAGCGTCAACCAGACGCTGCTGCTGAACCGGCTCGGCGTCACGACGATGACGGCCCTCAGCCTGCTCGCGCTGTTCATGTATCTGCGCCAGACCGCCGCGCTCGACCGCCAGCGTGCGGAGCAGCAGAACGTCGTGCAGGCCGAGCGCGATCGTCTCGAGATCGAGGTCGCCGCGCGCACGGCACAGTTGAAGGAGCTCGCGCTTCACCTGCAGACCGTGCGCGAAGACGAACGCAGCCACCTCGCGCGCGAGCTGCACGACGAGCTCGGCGCGCTGCTGACCGCGGCCAAGCTCGACGCCGCGCGGCTGAAGACCCGCCTCGGTCCGATGACGCCTGAAGTCGGCGAGCGCATGCGCCATCTGAACGAGGCGCTGAACAGCGGCATCGCGCTGAAGCGCCGGATCATCGAGGACCTGCGCCCGTCGTCGTTGAGCAACCTCGGACTGATTGCCGCGCTCGAGATCCTGATTCGCGAATACAGCGCGCGGATGGAGCTCGAAGTCGAAAGCGAATTGCAGCTAGTGAACCTGCCGCCGTCGGCCGAGCTGACGATCTATCGACTGGTCCAGGAGGCGCTGACGAATATCGCGAAATACGCGAAGGCGACGCGCGTCGAGGTCAAGCTGCTCGCGCGCGCCGGCAAGGTCGAGATCGCGGTTCGCGACGACGGTGTCGGCTTCGACACGAGCCAGCGCCGTCTCGCGACGCACGGTCTGCTCGGGATGCAGTTCCGGGTCGAATCCGAGAGCGGCACGATGACGATCGTCTCGGCACCGGGGCGCGGAACCGCGATCGTCGCGGTGCTGCCCGAGGCTGCGTTCGAAACCGCGCCCGGCGCCGCCGCAACTCCAGCGGCGACGACCGAGCCGGCGCGTCCGGTCGGCATCGACGCGATTCTGTCGGCGCCGTCCTACGGAGCCTAGCTCGGTCCCCCGACACCCCGTCGGCGACGCGCCCTATCGCCGGCAGATCGGCCCGGTTCCACACTGTTTCAATCGCGTCGCCGCCGGCTTCGGGCGATGAGAAGTCGGAGCGGAGCCCCCGCTTCCACCCTGTCGAACCTCCTCAAAGGAAACCCCGATGAACATGCCCAGCTCCACGACGAAGACGTTCGGCCAGACCGCGACCAACGTGGCCGACCAGGCGGCGGCCTCCGCCGACAGCGCGATCCGCAGCACGAAGAGCGCTGCCGACGACACGCTCGACTCGCTGTCGAACAAGGTCGACGATTTGCGCAGCCAGGCCGCTCCTCTGATCAACCGCGTTTCGGCCAAGGCGGAGGACGCAGCGAAGCGCAGTCTCGACGCGGTGCGCGACGGCTCGCAGCAATTGCGCGAAAAGGCACAGCGCGCGACCGATTCGACCGTCGCTTACGTCAAGGACGAGCCGGTCAAGTCGATGCTGATCGCCGCAGCGACCGGCGCCGTGCTGATGGGCCGTTCGCGCGACTGACGTTCGTCCGCAGCCCGTCCCCCGCCAGCCGCCGCGCGCGGCTGGCCCGCTCCCTCTCCTCGCACCGCCGCCAATGATCCATCCTCTGCTGCACCTCGTTGCAACGAAGCCTCACCTGCTCGGCGATCACGTGGAGGCGTATGCCGCGCTTGTCGGCGCCGAGGTCGGCAAGACGTCGAAAGCGATGGTCTCGCGCGCCGTCTACTATGCCGTCGCGCTGTTTTTGCTGGCTACCGGGCTGACCTTCGTCGGCGTCGCGCTGATGTTGTGGGCCGTCGTCCCCGCGGACAACATGAACGTGCCGTGGCTCCTCGTGCTCGTGCCGCTGGTTCCGCTGGCGGCAGGCGGCTTCTGCCTCGCGAAGGCGAAATCGCATCCGGCGCAGAACGCCTTCGAGACGGTGAAGGAACAGCTGCATGCCGATCTCGCGATGCTGCGCGAAGTGAGTGCCGCGACATGAGCGCGGTGCTGCCCTCGCCGATGGCCGTGCCGGCAAGCGACCGGACCGAGGCCGCGCTTTCGGCGCCCAAGCCCGAAGGCGTCACCGGTGCGCTCGAGCGCTTGGCGCTGTCGCGCGAAATCCTCCGCGCAGCGATGCTGCCGGCGCCGCCGAAGGCACATGCTCATGCGCTCGGCGACGGCATCGGTGCGCTGACGTCCGGCCTGGTCGACCGCGTCAAGACGATGCCCGGCGCCGCGGTGCTGATCGATACGCTGCGCTCCTGGTGGGACCAGCATCCGCTGCGCACCGCGGGCCTGGTCGCCGCCGAGGCGTCGCGCAAGATCGCGACGCCGGTAGCCGAGCGCAATCCGCTCGGACTGGTGCTCGGCGCGGTCGTCGTCGGCGCCCTGTTCGCATTGAGCCGCCCGTGGCGCTGGATGCTCAAGCCGGCGCTGTTCGCCGGTCTGCTGCCGGCCTTGGCATTGCGCGCGATCCGCGAGTTGCCGGTCGATTCGTGGTTGAAGATGTTCGCGTCGTTGGCGGCACCGGGCACAGCGCGGGCGGTGCCGGTTCCCGTGCCGGTCCCGGCGACGCCCGACGCGCGCAACTGGGGTCCGACCGAACCCTGAACAAGTTACCTCCCAACGGCCCCTTGCCGTCCCCGCCGTCTGCGCGGGAACACGGTCGGTCTCCCTCCGTGGGGTCTTTAAAAACGCGCTCCGGCGCGTTTTTTTTTGACGCGCTATGGGCGCTGATCGCAGCGTCGTGACTCGAAACCGCGTCGCGGCTGTGTCCTACACCTGTTGGTGCGCCGCTCCGATGGAGACGCTTGCTCGCGCTTCTTAGAGTAGTTGAATTCCGCCGGTTGCAGTGCGACTGACGAAGCGAACCTGGGACCGCCGAAATGTTCAAGTGGGCTGTGATATTCGCGGTTATCGCGGTCATTGCCGGTCTGTTCGGCTTCACCGGAATCGCAGCGAACGCGGCGGGTATAGCAAAGATTCTCTTCCTCGTATTTCTCGTGCTGTTTGTCGCGGTCGTGCTGATCGCACTGCTCGGGATTGGTGCGACGAAGAAATGAGCGGCTCGCGCCGCACAACCGAAACAATTTGATCGGCAAACATGAACCACGGCAAACCCTCACCCAACGCGAATTCAGGCCGCGACGCGGCCCGGCTGGAGCTCGACCAGAGCGGACTCGACGCAGCAAAACGCGACCTCGACCAGGGCGCGGTGACCCCGAGCTACGGTCCCTGGCGCGACGACATCATCAAGCTGCTGAACGATGCGCTCGCGACCGAGATCGTCTGCATCCTGCGCTACAAGCGCCACCACTACACCGCGAAGGGCCTGGCATCGCAGGCGATCGCCGAGGAGTTCATGGTCCACGCACAGGAAGAGACCGAGCACTCCGAAAAGCTTGCCGAGCGCATCGTCCAGCTCGGCGGCGACCCGGACTTCTCGCCGAACACGCTGACCCAACGCAGCCACGCCGACTACGACGAATCGACGGATCTAAAGGCGATGATCCGCGCGAACCTGGTCGCCGAACGCGTCGCGATCGAGGCCTACACGCAGATGATCGCGTTGATCGGCGACAAGGATTCGACGACGCGGCGGGTGCTCGAGTCGATCCTGAGCCAGGAACAGGAACATGCCGAAGAACTGAGCGACTGGCTCGACAGCTGATCGCAGAAAAAGCGTTAGATGCCCGTCGATGGTGGGGCCTATCACCGTCAGTCAATGCAGAACTATTCCTAACCTCTCTGGAGAACCACCATGAACCTTCGTACCCCTCTCGCCGCCGCAATCACCGCCATCGCACTCCTGACGACCGCGGGCTGCGCCGTGACGCGCGGCCAGGAATCGGTCGGTGCCTACGTCGACGATGCGGCGATCACGACCGCCGTCAAGGCCAAGATGGTCGAAAACAAGGACGTCGATGCAGCGGCGATCAAGGTCGAAACGCTGAACGGCACCGTGATGCTCTCCGGCTTTGCGAAGAACTCGCTCGAGAAGTCCACCGCCAACAATATCGCGATGGGCACGAAGGGCGTGAAGAGCGTCAAGAACGAGATCGCGATCCGGCCTTGAACGGTCCCTCGATCGACTGACCGGGCGCCGAGCGCGGCTGCTCGAAAAGAGCCCCTGGATCGCATGACGATCCAGGGGCTCTTCTTATGGTTCAGGCGTATCGGCGGGCTCCGACGGGTTGCCCGCTGGCATCACCAGGAGTCGACTGAAATTCGACGAGCTATCGCCGGTCTGCTCACCACTTGTGATGCATGTAGACGCCGAGCACGCCCTTGCGCAGTCGCACCGTCATCCGGTCGCTGCCCTCGAGCCGGAACCCGAGACCTTCGCGCAGGAAGTTGACGTGCGACTCGGCCGGCTTCCATTCGACGCCGACCTTACTCAAATAGGAATCGGACGAGCCGGCGGCGCGTGCGAGCAAGGTGCTTGCCGAGGTCGGCTGCACGGGTGTGCGGCGCAGGCCGAGACTCAGCGACGGCAGGCTCGAAGCGACCGGCCCGCCGGTCTCAGAGCGGAAATCGTAGGCCCGTCCATTGCGTCCCTGCGCGTCGAAGCTCATGCCAATGTCGAGCGCGCCGCGCGACAGCGCCCAGCGATAGTTGCGCCCCGTCTGCTCGGCGCTCGAGGACCAGCGCGACGGCAGCGCGACGCTGTCGTCGCCTTCGACCGGATTCGAGCCGGACACCGTCGCCTCGGGCATCACGTCCATTCGGGAGAGCGCTGCGGCCGACACGGCCGGCGCGGTCTGCACCGGCGCAGTCGCGACCTGCGTCGACTCGACGGACGCTTCGGCGCCGCGAACCACCGCCGCCTGGCCGGCCAGCGCGGCCGCGAACGCGATCGGTGCCCAGCGCGAGACGAAAAGTGAAATCGGACCCATGATCGGCTTCGATTCGTCCCGATTCAGGGTGGTTGGCTTGCGCCCGACGCCGCCGCCGAACCAGACGCGCCGGTCATCGGCGCCGACGTCTCCGCCGGCGGAGCGCCGACCGGATCGCCTGCCGCCGCAGAGGCGGCAGGCAGCGACGGATCGGACGCCGGCGTCGCCGGTATCGCCGGACGCGCGACCGCACTTGCAGGTTCGACGACTGCGGTCGGCGCCGGCGAATCAGGCGCCTGCCGGGTGCATGCGGCGAGGCCCGCAAAGGCCATGGCGATCGTCGTCGCGAGTGTCGGGAACCGAGTCATGCCGTCGTCTCCGTTGCGCCGGCCAAAGTGGATCGAGCTGCGACGCAAGTGAAGATTACTCACGTCGCGGCCCGCGTCGAATCGGCGACGGCCGGTACCGGGGGTGAGACTGCGGCATGCAGCGCGGTAGGACCGCGCTGACCGTCAGCGGCCGGAAGTCGCTGCTTTCAGGCCGGGCATTGACCGGCTTCGCCGCGCTGCAGCGCCTGCAGTTGCGTGCCGATCGCGTCGCCGAGGCGAACGACCGCACGCCGCTCGGCCTCGGCCAGCGCTGTCATTCCGGCGCCGGCGCTTTCGCGCAGTGACGACGTGCAACGCAAGCCCGCCGCGTCGCCAGCGCCGGGCATGATGAGCCACGTGCCTTCGAGTCCGGCCTCGCCGGGACGGAGCTCGAAGCGCGTGACCTCGACGCGGATCCGCGTCGGCGGCGATGCGGGTTTCGCTTCGGAGCGCGCGTCGACGGCGCCATAGCGCAGCGTCAGGATCTCGAGCAGCGCCTGATGCAGCTCGTCGCGAACCGGACTGGCCCAGCGCTCCTGTTCGAGCAGCGCGAGGGTGTCGTCCGGCAGGCGGATCAGCCATTGCGGCTGGTCGACCTGCGTCGGCACGCGGATCGGCTCGAGCAGGATCACCGCACCGCGTCCGGGCGAACTGCCGTCGCGCGGCGCCGGCCGCTCCGCGCCGAGCAAGCTGTGCAGATGCACGACCGGCGGCGACGCGCAGGCGCTGCAGGCCAATGCCAGCAGCACGCGGTGCGCGAGCTTCGCGAGGCGCCGGGTGACGAGCGGCTGCCGGACTTTCTGCGAAGCACGCTTCATGGGGCTCTTCCGTTGGCTGGCAGCACGCGATCCGGCGTCTTGCCGCGCAGCAGTGACTCCGGATGCGCCTGCAGATAGTCCGCGAGGACGCGCAGCGACTGGGCCGCACGCTGCAGTTCCTGCAGCGTGTCGTCGACACCGCGCTGCAGCGGCGCGTTCGGGTTCGTGATGTTGCGGTCGAGATTCTCGAGCGACTTCTGCGCCTGGCTCAAGGTCCGCTCGACGCCGGCGAACGCCTTCTGCGCTTCGGGCGTCAACTGCGCGATCGCTGCACTTGCATCGGCGAGCGCCTTTTTCGCTTCGGGCGTCAGCTGCGCGATCGCCGCGCTCGCCCGCGCCAGCGTCGTCGACAGGTTCGTGCCGATCTCGTCGAACGGGACCTTGCTGAGCTTCTGCACGACTTCGGCGATCTGCGACTGCACTTCGGCCAGCGTGCCGGGTTCGGTCGGCAGCTCGACGGTGCCGTCGACGAGGGTCGCCTTGCCACGCGGTGTCTTCGCGAAATCGAGCGCGACATAGAGCTGGCCGGTCAGCAGATTGCCGGTCCGCAGTTGCGCACGCAGGCCCTTCTCGACCAGACGCTGCAGCACTGCCGCTTCGGCATTCGAATCGCCTTCGGCGCCCTTGAACAGCGCACCGCGCACCGCGCCGAGCCGAAGCGGGTAGATGTCGGCGAGCACCCGAACCGGGAAGCGCTGGCGCTTGTCGTCGTACTCGAGCGAGATCGTGCGGACCCGACCGATCTCGATGCCGAGGAAATCGATCGGCGCGTTTTCGGCCAGTCCGCGCGCAGACTGATCGAAGATCATCCGCACCGGAATCGGCGGCCCGTCCACCGGGGAAAGAGCGGCCTTGCGGTCGGTGAACAGCACGAAGCTGCTGCCCGGCGCCGCCGCCGGTACTTTCGGCGCGCCCGGCGGAATTTCGAACGCGACCCCGCCGGCGAGCACAGATGCCAGCGTCTGCGTGTTCAAGGTCAGACCGCTCGCGCCCAGTCGCAGATCGACGCCGCTCGCATTCCAGAAGCGGGCCTGCGGCGTGACCAGCGTCTGGTAGGGCGCCTCGACGAAGACCCGGATCGAGAGCTCGTCGAGCGCCGAGTCGAGCGTGTAGCCGACGACGCGACCGACGCGCGTGCGGCGATACAACACCGGCGAGCCGACCTCGAGCGAGCCCAGGTCGTCGGCGCGCAGCACGAAGACCGCGCCCGGCTCGCCGCGCAGCACGAACGGCGGCACCTCGAGGCCGACGAAGCTCGTGCGCGCCTCGGTCGAGACACCTGCATCGGTGCCGATATAGGCTCCCGACAGCAGCGTGCCGAGCCCGCTGATGCCGGCGGCGCCGATGCGCGGCCGAACGACCCAGAACAGCGTGTCCTTGACCGCGAGTCCGGCCGAGCCGCGATCGAGCCGCACCGTGACGATCACGCGCTTGCGATCGCCGCGCAGCGCAACCGCATCGACGCGCCCGACGACGACTTCCTTGTAGCGCACGTCGGTCTTGCCGGCCTCGATGCCGTCGGCGCTCGCGAATTCGATGTCGATGCGCGGGCCGGCCAGGATCACCGTGCGGACGAACAGCGACGCCGCGACGATCAGCGCGACGATCGGAACCAGCCAGACCAGCGAGATGCCGAAGCGGCGCGGCGCCGAGACCTCGGGCCGCGGCAGGTCGCCGAGCCCAGCCCCGGGTCCGTCTTGTGAAGAGTCTTCCGAGCTGTCAGCCATGGCGCCTCGGCTCGCGCCAGATCAGACGGGGATCGAAACTGTGGGCGGCGAGCAAGGTCAGCACGACGACCGCGGCGAATGCCAGCAGCCCCGGTTCCGGATGCGCGCTCGCGAGCGAGCCGAAGCGCACGCAGGCCGCCAGCAGCACGACGACGTAGACGTCGAGCATCGACCAGTGTCCGACCAGCTCGATCAGGCGGAACAGCCGCGCGCGCTCGAGACGCCGCCACCGCGGCGCCTTGCGCACGCTCCACGCGAGCAGGCCGAGCGCGGCGATCTTCAGCACCGGCACCGCGATGCTCGCGATGAAGACGATCAGCGCGAGGCCATAGGAGCCGTCGAGCCAGAGCTCGTGGATGCCGCCGAGCAGCGTGTGGCTGCTGGTCTCGAACGCCGACGTCGTGCTCATCACCGGCAGCGCATTGGCCGGGATGTACAGCACCGCGGCCGCGAGCACGCACGACCACGTGCGCTGCACGCTGTACGGCTTCTCGTGGCGCAGCACGTGGTGACAGCGCGGGCAGTGCTGCACCGGTCCATCCGGCGGATCGGCCGCTGCGACCCCGAGCGAGACAAGGCCGCAGCTCTCGCAGCCGAGCAGTCGCGGCACGGCGGAGGATCCCGAAGAACCCGCGCCGGATCCAGCGGCGAGCGCGCCGCTCATGTGACGTACCCCCAAAGGTGACGCAGCCCGGCCGATTCGATCGCGGCAAACAGCAAGGTCAGCAGACCCAGCGCGAACATCGCCGGTCCGGGAGACGCTTCGGCCAGCGCCGCCAGCCGGACCAGCGACAGCAGGCCGCCGATCGTCAGCACCTCGACCATGTTCCAGTGCGAGACCTGATGCAGGATGCGCACGCACGGACCGAAGCCGGCCGGGACCCGGCCTGCGGCGAGCGGCACCAGCACGTACAGACGCAGCAGGATGTAGAGCGCCGGCGCTACCAGCGCGGTGCCTGCGGCGGCGATCGCGACGAGTTCTTCGCCGTCACGCCAGGTCGCGACGACCGCCTCCGGGATCGTCGCGGCAACGGTCTTGCCGCCGAGGCGGATCGAGATGACGTCGGTGAAGCTCGCGATCAGGAAGACGATCAGCGCAGTAACCGTCAGCGCCAGCACGGTCTCGATGCCGAGCCGCTGGCCGCGGCCGAGGACGGCCTCGCAGCGCGAGCAGCGGGCGACAGTGCCGGGGGCGAGAGTCGACCACCGATACGCCTGGTCGCAGCGCTCGCAGACAACCAGCGAGTCTTCCGCCCTCGTCACATCGAGCCCCTTGTCTCAGCCGCGTTCTGCAGGCGTGTTCTTTTGCGACGCCGCGTCTAGCGGCATCGGCGCGCGGGCCTTGCGTGCCCTTCGCCCTTTTCGCAAGCGCTGCGGGCCGAATGCCGGCGCGGCGCGACTCGATGCTAGCGCAACTCGCCGCGATTTCAGTAGAGCGCGGCGGTCAGCTCGGCCTTGTGCGAGGGCCAGGCCGCGCGCCTGTACGCGGCACGCAACATCGCGTTCGCTGGATGCGGCGGCGTTGTCGCGCCTTGCGACGCGAGCCTCACTGCGCAGAGTTCACGCGCCGACGATGCCGAGAACGCGCTGCACGCAGCCTTGCGATCGATCGCAACGCGGGCCATCTCGCGGCCGACCTCCGCCCGATGAACCGCGCCTTGCACGAGCGTGTAGAAGCCCCAGAGCAGCACGAAGGCGAGCAACGCCCCGACGATGCCGGCATAACGCGACCACATCGCCGAAGCGCTGCGGCTAGGCACCGGCAGCGTCGAGTCGGCAACTGCTTCTCCCGGCCTCCAGGCCACCATGTTGGGATTCATTACCGCGTGCTCCATTGCGTCCGTTGATGCGCGTCACGGGGATCCGGGCCGAGTCGCCGGTCGCTTCTCGGGCCGCGCCGATCGAGCCGCGTGCGGTGGTCCGGCACCACGCGCAGGACCTTGCTCTCGTCGACCCACACCGGCGAAGCATTGAAGAACCACTTAACGAAATCGTCGAGCCAGCGTACGCGCGTGTTCATCCATAACCCCTTCCGCGGAGAGATTACGGGCCCGACCACGATGCTGAAACCGGCGTAGCCCGCGAAGCCTCGTCGGATGGTGCCTACAGACGCGCACCAATTCGTATTTCGCCCGATGCACCATGCACCGTTTGGTTCGCGGTCGCTTCCTACAGCGCGCGTCAAAGGCGTCGGACGACCAGCGCAGCGCTTGCGTGCGACGCTCTGCACCTTCATTCACGAACGCTTGGGGAGCGCCATGCTGATCAAGATCGGCTACGACATCGAACTCGGCGTCGCGTCGCCGATGGCGCTGGTCTATCTGCTCCGGGTCCACCCTTCGCGTCGAGACGACCTGGTTGCACCGGAAGACTTCCGGCTCGGCGACGGCCTGGTCGGCGAGGAGTACATCGATACCTTCGGCAATTGTTGCGGCCGCGTCAACGTCCCGGCCGGCACGAATTCGGTGCGCTTCACGAACGTAGCGTATGTACGCGATTCGGGCTTGCCGGACGATATCGACCTGAACGCGCGCCAGCACGATCCGACCGAGCTGCCGGTCGCGACGCTGCAGTACCTGTTGCCGAGCCGCTATTGCGAGGTCGACAGCGAATTGCTCGGCTTCGCATGGAACCGGTTCGGCGCGACCGCGCCGGGCTGGGCCCGCGTGCAGGCGATCTGCGACTTCGTCCATCAGCATCTGACCTTCGACTACCAGGCCGCGCGCGCGACGCGCACCGCGGTCGACGGTTTCCGCGAGCGCGTCGGCGTCTGCCGCGACTTCACGCATCTCGCGGTCACGCTGTGCCGCTGCATGAACATTCCGGCGCGCTACACGACCGGCTATCTCGGCGACATCGGCGTGCCGGCGCTGCCTTCACCGATGGACTTCAGCGCCTGGTTCGAAGTCTTCCTCGGCGACCGCTGGCACACGTTCGACGCGCGTCACAACGAGCGCCGGATCGGCCGCATCGTGATGGCCCGCGGCCGCGACGCCGGCGACGTGCCGATCACGATGGCGTTCGGCGCCCACACGCTGAATCGCTTCGACGTCGTCACCGAAGAAGTGCCCGACACCGCGCTACGCGCGGCGGCGTAGCCGCCACCGACCAAGGCGCCCACCGGTAGGAGGATTCCTACCCCGAAATCGAATCCCTTCTTGCTGCGCGTCAGCGCCTCGGCGACTGCCGGGAATTCGCCGCTCTCGCTAAGCTTCGATTGCGGACCAGCCGGCTTCGAACGATCGAGCGGATCGCGGGCAGGTGCTCCGAAAGCGATTGCATTCCATCAACTGCGAAGGAACCCTCATGAACCTCATCATCTGGCTCATCATCGGCGGCGTGGTCGGCTGGCTCGCAAGTCTCATCATGAAGACCGACGGTCAGCAAGGCATCGTCCTGAACGTCGTAGTCGGTATCGTCGGCGCCTTTCTCGCCGGCTGGTTCATCTCGCCGATGGTCGGCGTCGGCACGATCAACCAGAACAACTTCAGCGTCGCATCGGTGCTCGTTTCGCTGGTCGGCGCAGTGATCCTGCTCGCGATCGTCAATCTGTTCAGACGCGGCAGCGTGCGCTGAACGCAGAAGCGCGACTGCAAAGAGCCGGCAAGCGCCGGCTCTTTTTTTGCATCGCGACGATCAGTTCCTGCCGTAGCGCGACTTCGCCGTCCCGAGACATTGAGTCTTGTTGTCGCCGGCGAGCGCATCGCATTTTTCCTTCGCGAGCTTGTACTCGGCCTCGCGCTTATCCTCGAATGCATCGCGACGGACCTCGGCGACCTTCTGGTTCATCTTCGCATCGGCGACCGCTTTCGTGCGCGTCGTCTTCGCTTCATTGATGCAGATGTCCTTTTCCTTCCCGCTGCGATCGTCGCACTTTTCCTTGGCCACGTCGTAGCTCGCATCGGCCTTCGTCAGCGCGAGCTTCGTCGCATCCTTCGGGTCCCCGGAGCGGTTGAATTCGAGCTCGGCGCGAGCGACCTTCTCCTTGCCTTTGGCCCGTTCGCGGCAGACGTCGCGCGGGTTCTCGGTGTAGCGGTCGCAGGCCGCCATCTGTTCCTTGAACTCGGCCTCGATTCGGCTCTTCGCAGCACGGTAATCCTCGGCCGTGACCGAGGCCGCGTGCACCGCCGGTGCCGAGACCAGCGCGGCGATCAGCAAGGCCGAACGCAGCGCGCCGGCGCGGCGCGGGGTGTGTTCGAGTGTCATCTCCGTCTCCTTCGTCTATGGCCGCCTGGAGGAACAGGGTGGCGCGGAAATCGGGTTGGCACGCTTCAGCGTCGGTGCGTAGCCGACGGGCGCGCGGGCGGCGTCAGCCGCGCGACATTGCCGCGCTCGGCGAGGGCCGCGCATTGAGCCGCTTCGCGCTTCGCGTCGTCGCGCGCACCCGGGTCGACGAACGGAATCACCGCTGCAAGCGGATTGAGGAGCGCCAGCAACGCCGCCGCACCGACCTTGGCGCCGAGCTTGCTCGCCTCGAGCGAGACGCTCGGATTCGAGAACGTCCCTTTGACATGGATCGGCGTGCGCAAACTCATCGGACTGAAGTCCTTCGGCGACACCACCGCGCGCAGATCGAGCGCCTCGGTCTGCAGCGACAGCGAACCATCGATCCACAAGGTCGAGTCGCGCGTGTCGATGACGAACAGCCGCGGCCGAGCGATGCCTTTCTCGACCGCCAGATCGGCGACGTTGCAGTTGATCGCCATTGCATCGTCGCCCTTCATCGCGACGCCGAGCGCCTGTGCGATGTCGATTCCGGCGAACTCCACCGCGAGATGCGAGAGGCTGCCGTCGCGCAAATGAAAGCGCATGCCGCCGTCGAGGCTGCCGAGAATCTCCGCGGTCGAGCGCCCCTTGCCCGACACCTTGATCTGGCCATCGAGCTGGCCGGTGATGTACGGCGGCGCGGCGTTCTTGCGCGTCTGATGAAGCCAGCGCTCGAGGCGCACGCCGAGCAGGCGCAGATCGGCGGCCCACAGCGCTTGCGAGTTGCGGCCGTCGAGGCTCAGGTCGCCGGAGAGCCGGCCCTGCGCGGTGCGCGCCTCGAGATTGGTCAACGTCAGCACGCCGCCGGACAAGCGCAGATGCGTGCGCAACGGCTCGAGCGGCTCGAGCAGATCGGTGCCGAGATCGACGTGGGCGATGTCGATCAGCACGTTCGCATCCATCGCGCGCAGCGACGGCAGGTCGAAGCGCCGATCCGGCAGCACCCTGCCGTCCTTCGCGACGCGCCCGGTGCCCTGCGCCGCGTCGGCGGTGTCGCCTTTCGCCTTGTCGGCGGCAGCGCTCTTCGCCTTCTCGACGGCGCCGCTCTTCGCCTTGTCGGCGGCGAGCCTTCCCTTCTCGGCTTGGCCCGGCGGTTTCGGCGCGCCACCGACCACCGGCCCGAGGTCCTTCAGCAACAGCCGCGAGCCAGTCAGTCGACCCGCGAGCAGCGGCACCTTCCGGCCCCGATCGAACGTGAACGAGCCGGCGAGCCGACTCTCGCCGATCGCCGCACGATTGAAGACGGCCTTCCAGAGATCGCCGTCCTTCGTCAAGAAGCCATCGGTCTTGAACGCTCCGGTCGTCGGCAGCGTCACGCCGAGCGGATCGCCGACCGCAGCGAGCGACGGGCCCTCGACGCGAAACGCGCCGCGCAGCCCGGACAGATGCAACGGGTCGGATGCGGTACCGCGAAACGTGACGGTGGCGCGGCCGATCGTCGCATCGAGCGTCACCGGCTGGATCACTTCGGTGCTGTTCGGCCCGGCCAGCGCCGCGATGCTCGACGTCAGCAGCTCGACGCGCAACGGCAGTTTCCGGTACGTCCCCTTCGCGCTGAACTCCAGTCCGCTCGGCGTTCCCGAGGCCGCGGTCGCGACCGGGCCCGGACGCGTCGCCGACTCCGCCGTGTCGCTTGCGTTTGCGACCGAGCTCGCAATCCGGGCCGCGCCAGCCGGCTTTGCCGGCGGCGCCTCGGCGACCTTCGAACCCGATGCCGCGCTCGTCGCGCTCGCGCCCGCGCCCGCGTTCTCGTCGGTGCCGCGCTCGGTCAGCGAAAAGCGCGCGTCGAGGTCCGCGCCCAGGATCGCGTCGCGAAGCACCAGCGTGCCGTCGGCAATGCGCAACTCGCCGAACGACGGCAGTCGCACCGCGGGCGACGGTTCCTGCTGCGGCTTCGGCGGACCGAACTGCCACGATGCGCGGCCGTCGGCCTGACGTTCGATCTGCGCATCGAACCGGTCGGCACGCAGTTCGCGAATATGCAGCGGCTGGCCGCGCCGGGCCCGCCACAGATCGCCGTAACCGAGCTTCAACAGCGCGTTCTTCGCGAGGACCATGTGCGGCGCTTTGCTCCACGACGGCGCGCCGATCGTGATCGTGCCCGCGCTGACGCGGACGCTGCCGAGAAGCCCGATCCGCACGCCCTTGTCGTCGGCCCCGTCGGCGCCGAACGCGACCTCGCGATCGAGCGTCTTCGACAACCAGCGCTGCATCGGCGCGACCAGAAACGGCCAGCCGGCGGCTTCGCACAAACCGACGCCGACGACCAGCGCCAGCACCGCGGCACCGGCTATCCATGGCCAGCGCTTGCCCTTGATTTCCAAGCTCATGCCCCGTCCTGCACAGCGAGTGCGAAGCAGGCAGTGTCGAGCCCGCTCCGGACCTCAGCCATCGGCAACGACCGGCTGGCCGCGTGGGTTCGCTCCTACACCTGATGCGCGTGCAGCGGCGCGACGCACGAGCGCGCGATCATTCATCAGCGCGCGCCGAGCACTTCCGGATTCAACGCCGTCGGCGGAGTGCGCGGCGCTTGGCCGGCACCGACTTCGGCAAGCGCGGCGATCAGGTTGTCGGCCGCGAGGTTCGCCATCGCGCGCCGGGTCGGCAGGCTCGAACTGCCGATGTGCGGCGTCAGCACGACATTCGGCACCTCGAGCAGCGCCGGATCGACGCGCGGTTCGCCTTCGAAGACATCGAGGCCGGCTGCTGCGAGGCGGCGCTCGCGCAAGGCCTCGGCCAAGGCCGCGTCGTCGACGATGCCGCCGCGCGCGATGTTGGTCAGCGTCGCGCTCGGCTTCATCTGCGCGAGCTCGGCCACGCCGATCAGATGATGCGTCGCGGCACTGTACGGCACGACGATCACGAGGTGGTCGGACTCGCGCAGCAGCGCTTCCTTAGACACGTAGTGCGCACCGAGCTCGGCTTCGATCGACGGGTCGAGGCGCGAGCGGTTGTGATAGATCACCGGCATCGCGAAGCCGAGCGCGCCGCGCCGCGCGACGGCCTGGCCGATGCGCCCCATGCCGAGGATGCCGAGCGTCGCGTGATGGATGTCGCTGCCCGCGAACAGGTCGACGCTCCAGCGCGTCCACTCGCCGCGGCGCAGGAACCGTTCGCTCTCAGTGACGCGGCGCGCCGCGGCCATCATCAGCGCGAAGCCAAGGTCGGCAGTCGTGTCGGTCAGCACGTCGGGCGCGTTGCTGACCATCACGCCATGCGCGGTGCAGGCCGGGACGTCGATGTTGTTGTAGCCGACCGCCATGCTGCAGACCGCGCGCAGGTCCGGGCAGGCCCCGAGCAAAGCGGCATCGATTCCTTCGCTGCCGGTGACGAAGACGCCGCTCTTGCCCTGCAGCCTTCTGATCAGCTCGGGCGGCGGCCAGGCCGCGTCGGCATCGTTGGTCTCGACCTCGAAATGCTCGCGCAGGCGTGCGACGGTCTCGGCGAACACGGCACGACAGACCAGGACCGAAGGTTTCATGTCAGGCTCGCAAAAAACGGGGTGCGGTGGGGACGCAATTGGAAGTTCAACGCGAAACGGTCGGCGCGGCGACATCGGACGATATCGGCGCCGGCTCACCCCTGCGCGGCGGATCCGGATGCCAGCCGAGCACGACCAGCAGGCAGAAGAAGCCGATCAGGTAGCCGACCGCGACATGCCAGCCGCCGCGGATCCAGGCGGCGACCGAGCGCGCCTGCGGAAACATGCCGGCCAGCGCGACGCCGGCCGACGAGCCGAACCAGATCATCGAGCCGCCGAATCCGACCGCGTAGGCAAGGAAGCCCCAGTCGTAGCCGCCCTGGTGCAGCGCGAGCGCGGTCAGAGGAATGTTGTCGAAGACCGCGGAAACGAAACCGATCCCGAGCGCGGTCGGCCACGAGGCCGACGGCAGCGCCTCGACCGGCATCATCGACGCGCACAGTACCAGCGAGAGCAGGAAGATGCTGCCGCGCGTCGCGCCGGGCAGCAGGCTCCAGTCGGGCCGGCGCACCGGCATCGTCACGAGGATCGCGAGCCAGACCGCGATGCCGAGCACCGGCACATGCTCGAGCGTTTCCGGATGGCGCAAGTTGAAATAGACGTTCGCCACGATCGCCGTGACCAGGATGAACGCGACGACACCGAGCCGCCTCGCATCGATCCGGAGATCCGCCGGCGCGTCCTTCGTGATCGGCTGATGCGCATGCTGCTGCCGCGCCGCGATGACGCCGAAGAACAGCAGCGCCGGAATCGCCGCGATATAGGCGTCGATCACCTGCAGCGGCGAAACGCCGGCGATCCACATCATCGTCGTCGTCGTGTCGCCGACGACGCTGCCCGCGCCGCCGGCGTTCGACGCGGCGACGATCGCGGCGAGAAAGCCGATGTGCAGGCGCCCGCGGTACAACACGTTCGCCATCGTGCCGCCGATCATCGCCGCGGCGATGTTGTCGAGAAACGCCGACAGCACGAAAACGAGCGCCAGCATCACGAAGCCGCCCTTCCAGTCGTCCGGCAGAAAGCGCGGCAGCATCGCAGGCACGCGACTCTCCTCGAAATGCTTCGACAGCAGCGCGAAGCCGAGCAGCAGTCCGAACAGGTTCGCGATCGTGACCCACTCGTGACGCCACAACGTGACCAGGCCGGCCACGCCTGCGATGCCGTGGAACGGCGAGAACACGAGCTTGTAAACGGTGATCGCGCCGAGCCCGATCAACGCGACTCGCAACGTGTGGTGATGGAAGACCGCGACGCCGGCGAGGACCGCCGCGAACAGGAAGAAGTCGATCGGGATTCCGGCGACGGCAGGTAATTGCATGCGGCCTCTTGTCTGGTCGTTGTTCGAACCGTCAATCGAGAAAGCGCGCGAAGCCGTCGACCGGCTCGCGTTCGGTGGCGAGCGTGTTCTCGATCGCGTCGGGATCGGCGTAGCCGAGCGACATGCCGCAGACCAGCTGCTCGTTCTCGGCGGCACCTACGTACGGCACGATGATGCGGTGGAACTGCGTGAACGCGGCCTGCGGACAGGTGTCGAGGCCGTGGGCGCGCGCCGCAACCATGATGCTCTGCAGGAACATTCCGTAGTCGAGCCAGCTGCCCTGGCGCATGATCCGGTCGATCGTGAACATCAGCCCGACCGGCGCGCCGAAGAAATCGTAGTTGCGCGCGTGCTGCGCGTGCATCCGCTGCTTGTCGGTCTTCGCGATGCCGAGCAGCCCGTACAGGTCCCAGCCGACCTTGCGGCGCCGGTCGACGAACGGCGACTTCCATTCGGTCGGGTAGTACGCGTATTCCTCGGTGTGGGTCGCGCGCTCGACCGGATCGTCGTAGGCCGCGACGATGCGGCGCGACAGCTCGCGCCTGGCCGCGCCGGTCAGCACATAGACATTCCATGGTTGCGTGTTCGTGCCCGATGGCGCGCGTGACGCGATGGCGAGGATCGAGCGGATCACGTCGGAATCGACCGGCGTCGGCAGGAACGCGCGGATCGAACGGCGCGAGGTGATCGCGGTCTCGACGGCGCGCAGGTCAGACCGGTGCGGCTCGGCCTCCCCGATCGAAGCGAGCGTTGCGAACGGGGCGGAGGCAGGGCGCGTCATGACGGCGCATTGTTCCATTGCCGCCGGCGCCGCCGCGCCGGGACGGTGCCGATGCGCGTCGGGCACGGAAGACGCGCGAAGTCGGGGCGCGGATCGGGCTGCGCTTCTAGGGAATGCCGTCTAATCTGTTGCGCCGCACCAAAAAAGCCTTGCAATGTTCGGCGAGCCCTCTAGAATTGCGTCATGTTGCAGTGCACCAAATCACTGCTTCCCTGCACTTCCACCCACACCCGGAGCTAGCACCATGATGACCGCCGAACAATTCCTGACCGCCCACAAGTCCAACGTCGAAATCCTCTTCGGCCTCGGCAACAAGGCCTTCGAAGGCGTCGAAAAGCTGATCGAACTGAACCTGCAGACCGCCAAGGTCGCAATGACCGAAGCCGCCGACGCTGCCCGCGCCGCGCTGTCGGTGAAGGACGCGCAAGAACTGATGGCCCTGCAGACCGGCCTGCTGCAACCGACCGCCGAGAAGGCCGCCGCGTACAGCCGTCACGTCTACGAAATCGCCGCCGCGACGAACGCCGAAGTGGCGAAGGTTGCCGAAGCGACGACGTCGGAAGCCCAGGCGAAGTTCCTGGCCGTGGTCGACACCGCGGTGAAGAATGCCCCGGCCGGCACCGAGAACGCCGTTGCGCTGGTCAAGTCGGCTGTTGCCGCCGCGACGAACGCCTACGAAGGCGTGCAGAAGGCTGCGAAGCAAGCCGCCGACGTCGCCGAAGCGAACTTCCAGGCTCTGTCGACGACGGCAGTGCGCGCGACCCAGAACGGCGCCCGCGTCAAGCGCGCCGCCTGATTCGCAGACGGTTCTTTCCGTCTTCTCGAAAAGGCCCGCTTGCGGGCCTTCTTTATTGCACGTTCGCGTTCCGTGCGGCTCGCGCGCATCCCGTTGCGGACGCTTCGATATTCTCGAGCGGCATAAACAAGCAACGAAACTGTCATTCCCACCGTTGCGGGTACTGCTTACATTGCAGACTTCGAGCGTTGGCGCAGCGTTCGATCGTCCCGGCGCGAGCGTCGGGCCCGGTCGCAAAGGCGCCGTGTTCGAGACAACCCCGACCATGTATCAATACACAGAGTTCGATCGCCAGTTCGTCCACCAGCGCGCGGCGCAATTTCGCGACCAGCTGACGCGCAACCTCGCCGGCCAGCTCGGCGACGACGAGTTCCGGCCGCTGCGCCTGCAGAACGGCTGGTACATCCAGCGCCATGCGCCGATGCTGCGAATCGCGGTGCCGTACGGCGAGCTGAGCTCGGCGCAGCTGCGCGCGCTCGGCCGGATCGCGCGCGAGTTCGATCGCGGCTACGGCCACTTCACGACGCGGCAGAACCTGCAGTTCAACTGGATTCCGCTGGTGCGCAGCGCCGACGTGATGGAGGCGCTCGCTGCGGTCGACATGCACGGCATCCAGACCAGCGGCAACTGCATCCGCAACATCACCGGCGACGCCTTCGCCGGCATCGCTCCCGACGAGGTCGTCGATCCGCGGCCGTACATCGAGATCCTGCGCCAGTGGAGCACGCTGCATCCGGAGTTCGCGTTCCTGCCGCGCAAGTTCAAGATCGCGGTGACCGGCGCGCGCGAAGACCGCGCCGCGCTCGGCTGGCACGACATCGGCCTTCACCTGCTGAAGAACGATGCCGGCGAGATCGGCTACAAGGTGCTCGTCGGTGGCGGCATGGGCCGCACGCCGGTGATCGCGACGACGATCAGGGAGTTCCTGCCGTGGCAGCAGGTCCTGATCTACATCGAGGCGATCGTGCGCGTCTACAACCGCTACGGCCGGCGCGACAACATGTACAAGGCGCGGATCAAGATCCTCGTCAAGGCCGAGGGCCAGAAGTTCATCGACGCGGTCAATACCGAGTTCGCGAACATTCTCGAGCGCGATTCCGGCGGCACCTCGCACATCATTCCGCAAGCCGAGCTCGACCGCGTTGCGCACAGCTTCGTGCTGCCGGAGGGCGTCGCCGAAGCCGCTGAAGCGCCGCTGCCCGATACCGAAGTCGCGCCGGCCTACGCGCGCTGGCTCCAGCGCAACGTCCATCCGCACCGGCTCGGTGGTTATCGGGCCGTGACGCTGTCGTTGAAGCGTCCGGGCCAGGCGCCGGGCGACGTCACCGCAGACCAGATGGATGCGGCCGCTGAGCTGGCGGATCGCTACAGCCACGGCGAGCTGCGCGTCACGCACGATCAGAACCTCGTGCTGCCGTGGGTGCGCCGGAGCGATCTGCATGCGCTCTGGCAGGCCGCCCGCGACGTGAGCTTCGCCACGCCGAACATCGGCCTGCTGACCGACATGATCGCCTGCCCCGGCGGCGATTTCTGCGCGC
>JBDTXV010000001.1:0-23686 GCA_040006015.1 Caldimonas sp. | reverse complement strand
AGAAGAACGTCACCGTCAACACGATCTCGCCGGGCTACATCGGCACGAAGATGGTGACCGCGATTCCCGAGGAGATCCTGAACACGAAGATCCTGCCGCAGATTCCGGTCGGCCGGCTCGGCAAGCCGGAAGAAGTGGCCGGCCTGATCATCTATCTCGCGTCCGAGGAGGCGGCTTTCCTGACCGGCGCCAACATCGCGATCAACGGCGGCCAGCACATGCAGTGAGGCGGCGGGTCGCGGGTCATTCAACCAACAAGGATCAGACCATGATGAAGTCCGGAATCGATCAGGAAGCGCTGACGACGATGTTCGCGCAGGCGAGCGCGAAACAGGGCGAGGCGCTGCGCAAGGCCGTCGCCGACGCGACGCTGAAGGCGCTGCAGGGGCGCGAGCTGACGCTCGAGAACATCCGCAAGGTCGTCAAGAACGTCACGCAGGCGACTTCGGCCGGCGCTGCGCAGAACCCGGCCAGCGCGATCGACGTCGAGGGCCTGCTCGGCAACGCGTTCTCGGGCATGGATGCGGCGCTGCTGCGGGCGGTCGAGGCGAACCGGAAGGCGCTGGCCCAGTTCGTCGAGCGCGGCGCGGGTCTGCAGGAAGGGCCGCTGAAGACCGCGATCGGCAACCTCGAGAAGATGGAAGACATGTTCTTCGCCGCGGTCGCGAAGGCGACGCCGACCAGCGGTCCGCTGCAGCCGGCTTGGGAACACGTGCTCGGCGCGATGAAGACCAAGGGCACCGATACCGGCATGCAGGCGAACGCGGTCGTCGAGCAGATGATGGCGCAGGCGCAGACCGCGCTGCGCGAGGGCCGCGCGAGCGGCATGCGTACCGCACAAGCGATGCTCGACAGCTACGCCGCGCTTGTCAGCGGAGTGCTGATCGGGATGTCGGAAGGGCTTCAGCACGGGGCCGCCGCCTCGCCGGCCCCGGCGCCCGAGACGCCTAAGGCGAAGCGGCGCTGACGCGAAACGGACGCCCCAAAAGACGTATCCCTTCCGACTTGCGGCGGAAGGGATGGGTGGCTCACGCCACCTGTTGGGGCTCGAGAGATATGAGGTCCCGGGCTCCTTTGGCGCAGGGACTGCGCCGGGGGGTGCCTGCATCGAGGCTCTTTTAAGCTAGGCGAATCCGGGGCACTCTTCAAGTAAGAGGGAAGACCGTCCGCTTGTCGGAGACCGCGCCGTGTCGACCCGTTTGCGACGGCACGGCGCCTTGTTGGCTCCTGGTTACGACAGTCGGCTCGACGCCCGGGCCTTGCGTTCCGTCAGGCACCGGGCGGCGGGCCGAAGATCGTGGCCAGCAGCCCCTCGGCCCGGGCCTGGACCGCAGGATCCATCCGGATCGGCCGACCCCACTCGCGCGCCGTCTCGCCCGGCCACTTATTGGTCGCGTCGAGTCCCATCTTGCCGCCGAGACCGCTGACGGGAGACGCGAAGTCGAGGTAGTCGATCGGCGTGTTCTCGACCAGCACCGTGTCGCGGACCGGATCCATCCGCGTCGTGACGGCCCAGATCACGTCGGTCCAGGCGCGCACGTCGACGTCGTCGTCCGTGACGACGATGAACTTCGTATACATGAACTGGCGCAGGAAGCTCCAGACCCCGAACATCAGGCGCTTCGCGTGGCCCGGGTAGCTCTTGCGGATGCTGACGACGGCGAGCCGATAGCTGCAGCCCTCGGGCGGCAGATAGAAGTCGACGATCTCCGGAAACTGCTTCTGCAGGATCGGCACGAACACCTCGTTCAGCGCCATTCCGAGCACCGCCGGCTCGTCGGGCGGCTTGCCGGTGTAAGTGGAGTGATAGATCGGATCCCGCCGGTGCGTGAGGCGCGAAACCTCGAACACCGGAAACCAGTCCTGCTCGTTGTAATACCCGGTGTGGTCGCCGAACGGGCCCTCCAACGCGTGCAGGTAGCCGCCGATCTCGCGTGTCGGCACCCCGTGCGCGCTGGTTCCGGCATGGCCCTTCGGCGCGATCGGAATCGCGCCCTCGAGGACGATTTCGGCCCGCGCGGGCACCTGCAGCATCACCCCGGCGTCGCCGACCGATGCATCGACGACCTCGGTGCGGCTGCCGCGCAACAGGCCGGCGAACTGGTACTCCGACAAGGAATCCGGCACTGGCGTCACCGCGCCGAGCATCGTCGCCGGGTCGGCTCCGAGCGCGACCGCGATCGGAAACGGCGTTCCAGGCCGCGCCGCCGCGAAGTCGCGGAAATCGAGCGCGCCGCCGCGATGGGCGAGCCAGCGCATGATCAGCTGGTTGCGGCCGATCACCTGCTGCCGATAGATGCCGAGGTTCTGGCGCTGCCGGGCGCCCGGCAGGCCCTGCGGACCGCGAGTGACGACGAGGCCCCAGGTGATCAACGGGCCGGCATCCTCGGGCCAGCAAAACTGGACCGGCAACGTCCCGAGGTCGACGTCGGGCCCTTCGAAACCGACGTCGCGACATGGCGCGGAACCGACCCGCACCGGCTTCATGTTCCAGAGCGCCCGGGCCATCTCGAGCAGCCGGCCGGCGTCCCCTAGCCCTTTCGGCGGCTCCGGCTCTTTCAGGCTCGCCAGCAGCCTGCCGACGTCGCGAAGCTCGCTGATCCCGGCAGCGCCCATCCCTTTGGCCACCCGATCGGTCGTTCCGAACAGGTTCGTCAGCACTGAAATTGTGTAACCGGTGGGCCGTTCGAACAAAAGTGCCGGTCCTTGCCGACGCAGCACCAAGTCACTGAACGCTGTCATTTCGAGCCGCGTCGAGACTGGCTCCGCGACCTTCAACAACAGTCCGGTGTCGTCGAGACCCGTCAGAAAATCGCGCAGATCCCTATATTTGAGATTCATAAGTAATTAAAGGAAACTGTTATACGCTTGACTGCGTATGAAAGCGCTTTCTAGAATCCGCTCCTTTCTTCGCAAGGACAGCCAACCCGACCGTTCCGGTCGGCTCGACAGGAAATGGAGTCGCCGGATCGATGAATGACGAGCGATCGCGTCGAGGCGCCGGACGCCCGAAATTATCGCCTTCGCAATGGGCGCACCGCGCGCTCGGCAACGAGCGGCGTCGAGTGCAAGGAGAGGAATGACATGCGAACTTTGGTTCGAATATTGGAACTGGCGCACCGGGCGCGACGATCGACCGTCGAGTCGACGGCGGTGTTCCTGCGGGACACCGGGCAGGGACTGCTCGAAGTCAGTCACAACTCGCTGGCGCTTCTGGGCCTCGTGCTGGTCGCCGGGCTGCTGTTCCTCGGCGGCCGCAAGGATCTGCGCCACGACTTCGAGGCGCAGACGCTTTCCTGGCTGCAGGCGCGCCACGAGGCGCGGCTCGAGCCGGAAGAGGCGTTGCAACAGGAGCTGACCGAGCCGGCCGCGGTCGTCCGGGCCACTGCCGCCGACCCGCGCGAGCTGAACCGGCAGCAGTCGGCGGTCGCGACCTGGCTTTCGCGGCGCTACCGGGTCGCCCCGGAGCCGATCAGCCGCCTGGTCCAGGAAGCCTGGAATGTCGGCGCCCGCGCCGGCCTCGATCCGACGCTGATTCTGGCGATCATGGCGGTCGAATCGAGCTTCAACCCGTTCGCGCAAAGCTCGGTCGGCGCACAGGGCCTGATGCAGGTGATGACGAAGGTCCACGACGAAAAGTACGAAGCCTTCGGCGGCGTCCATGCGGCATTCGATCCGGTCACGAACCTGCGGGTCGGGGTCCAGGTGCTGAAGGAATGCATCGCGCGCGCCGGCAGCCTCGAGGCCGGGCTCCGCTTCTATGTCGGCGCGGCCAACCTCGCCGACGACGGCGGGTATGCCGGCAAGGTGTTGAGCGAGCAGAACAACCTGCGCCAGGTTGCGAGCGGCCGCGCGGTGCCGCTGACGAGCACCGTCGCGACCGTTGCACCGCATCCGCGGCCGCCGGCCGCTACGCCGGTCCAGGCGCCGGTTGCAGCCCCCGCCGATTTGGCGAACCCGGCGAACCCGGCGGACGCGGCCGCCGCGCAGCCGGAGCAGATCGCGCTGCGCTGAGCGAATCCGGCAGACGGCCCGGCAGGGTCTGCTGCCCCGAGCGCGCGTTACATTCGCCGAGACGCATCGAGGCAAAGAGGCTTCGTCCGTTACACTGACCGAGCCGCGCGACTGGCGATGCGGCCCCGCAGCGGGGCCCGAGGTGGAACACCACCGGGAAGCGCGGTCGGCGCCGACATCGGAGGCGTCGATCAGCCGTTCGCCTGGGCAGCCCGATCGTCGCATTCACGCGTCTCGCTGGATGCGTCCGGGATCCTTGCAAAGGACTGCCACGATGTTCGACCGTTCCGCATCCACCGTCGCCGCCGTAGATCCCGAGATCTGGTCGGCGATCCAGCACGAGAACCGGCGCCAGGAAGACCACATCGAGCTGATCGCGTCGGAAAACTACGCGTCTCCGGCGGTGATGGCGGCGCAGGGCAGCCAGCTCACCAACAAGTACGCTGAAGGCTATCCGGGCAAGCGCTATTACGGCGGCTGCGAATACGTCGACATCGTCGAGCAGCTCGCGATCGACCGCGTCAAGCAGTTGTTCGGCGCCGAGCATGCCAACGTGCAGGCCAATTCGGGCTCGCAGGCGAACCAGTCGGTGCTGTTCGGACTGCTTCGGCCCGGCGACACGATCATGGGGATGAGTCTCGCCGAAGGCGGGCACCTGACGCACGGCATGCCGTTGAACATGAGCGGCAAGTGGTTCAAGGTCGTCAGCTACGGCCTGACCGCGGCCGAAGAGATCGATTACGACGCGATGGAGCGTCTCGCTCATGAGCACCGCCCGAAGCTGATCATCGCCGGCGCGTCGGCCTACAGCCTGCGCATCGACTTCGCGCGCTTTGCCGCGGTCGCGAAAGCGGTCGGTGCCTATTTCATGGTCGACATGGCGCACTACGCGGGGCTGATCGCCGCCGGCGTCTACCCGAACCCGGTGCCGCATGCCGACGTCGTCACGTCGACGACGCACAAGAGCCTGCGCGGGCCGCGCGGCGGCTTCGTGCTGATGAAGGACGCGGTCGCGAAAGCGATCAACAGCGCGATCTTCCCCGGCATCCAGGGCGGCCCGCTGATGCATGTGATCGCGGCCAAGGCGGTCGCCTTCAAGGAAGCCTTGGCGCCCGAATTCAAGACCTATCAGCGCCAGGTCGTCGCGAACGCAGCGATGCTGGCCGAGACGTTGACTGCGCGCGGCCTGCGCATCGTCAGCGGCCGGACCGAAAGTCACGTGATGCTGGTCGACCTGCGTCCGAGAGGACTGACCGGCAAGGAAGCCGAGGCCGTGCTCGGTGCCGCGCACATGACCTGCAACAAGAACGGTATCCCGAACGATCCGCAAAAGCCGATGGTGACGAGCGGAATCCGGCTCGGCACGCCGGCGCTGACGACGCGCGGCTTCGGCCTCGACGAAACCAGGCTGACCGCAAACCTGATCGCCGACGTGCTCGAGCATCCGCACGACGCAACCAAGCTCGCCGAGGTCAAGTCCAAGGTCGCGGCGTTGACGCGCGACTTCCCGGTCTACCGTTGACGGACCGCGCAGCGGTCGATCGATGCGTTGCCCGTTCTGCAGTCACGAGGAGACCCAGGTCGTCGAGACGCGCGATTCCGACGAAGGCGACGTCGTGCGGCGGCGCCGCCGCTGACAGAGCTGCGACAAGCGTTTCACGACCTACGAACGCGCCGAGATCGCACTGCCGTCGGTCGTCAAGAAGGACGGCACGCGCGCCGACTTCGATCCGGCCAAGGTGCTCGCGTCGATGACCTTGGCGCTGCGCAAGCGTCCGGTCAGCGTCGAGCAGATCGATGCCGCGATGGAGCGGATCCAGGACAAGCTGCTGAACAGCGGTGCGAAGGAAGTGCCGTCGGCGCGTCTCGGCGAACTGGTGATGCGCGAACTGAAGCGCATCGACAAGGTTGCGTACGTGCGCTTCGCGTCGGTGTATCGAAGCTTCGAAGACGTCGACGAATTCCGTCAGCTGATCCGCGACATCTGAGCCTGCGCCGCCGCGGCTGAGCCGCGTCCCCAGCGCGAGGGCGGCTTGCACCCTCCTCTGCGGGATCGCCGCCGCGAGGCCGTGTTTCTACAGTGCTCCCAGGGTTCACGACCGGGAGTTGCGATGCAGACAGCAGGCAGACAATGCGGCGTCACGCTGATCGAGGCGTGCACCGTGCTCGCGATCTCGAGCGTCGTCGTCGGCGCCTCGGTGCCGGGCTTGCAGAGCCTGATCGAGTCGCGGCGCCTGAACGGTGCGGCGGCCCAACTCGCGACCGACATCCAGTACGTGCGCACCGAGGCGGTCGTTCGCAACCAGGCGCTGCGACTCAGCTTCCACTCGTCGACGGATGCGACCTGCTACGTGCTCCACACCGGCGCGACCGCGCAATGCGCGTGCCCCCCGAGCGGCGCCGCGGTCTGCAACGGCGGTGCCGAAGAGATCAAGACCGTGCACCTGCCGGCGGCCGAGAAGGTTGTGCTGCAGGCCAATGTCGGTTCGGTGCTGTTCGATCCGCTGCACGGCACGAGCACGCCGACCGGCACGCTGCGCGTCGTCGGCACGCAGGGCCGCGAGATCCGCCACGTCATCAACATCATGGGCCGTGTCCGCTCGTGCACGCCGCAAGGCGTCGTGCCGGGCTATCGCGCCTGCTGAAGGAGGCGACGATGACCTCGCGCTTCGCGGTCCGGCGGCACGCCGCCGGCTTCACGACCCTCGAACTGCTCGTCGCGGTGCTGATCGCCTGCGTGCTGTCGAGCATCGCCTATCCGTCGTTTCGCGGGCAGATCGACAAGGCGCGCCGCTCCGATGCGATCGCCACGCTGATGCAGGCACAGATGGCGCAGGAACGCTGGCGCGCCGACAGTGCGAACTACGGCAGCCTCGGCGAGATCGGCATCGCCGCGATATCGGGCGCGGGCCACTACACGCTGGCGGTCACCTCGGCGACGTCGAGCGGCTACGAGATGCTCGCGACGGCACGCGGCGCGCAGCAGCGGGACGCCGATTGCCGCAATCTGCGGCTCGGCGTCGCCGGCGCGAACTTCGTTTATGCGTCCGGCCCCGATGCCGCGGTCGCGAATTCGTCCAGCGTCAATCGCCGCTGCTGGAGCCTCTGATGACGACGCATCGGCGGTCGCCTCGCCGTTCGCCGCCTCGTTCGTCGCGTGCGCCGCGCGGTCTGTCCATGGTCGAGTTGCTGATCGGCATCGCGGTCGGACTGTTGATCGCGGCCGCCGCGGCGAGCTTTCTCGCCAACAATCTGCGCGAAAGCCGCGCGCTGCTGCTCGAAAGCCGGCTGATGCAGGACCTGCGCACGGCCGCCGACCTGATCACGCGCGAACTGCGCCGTGCCGGCTACTGGGCCGCAGCGAGCGAAGGCATCTGGCAAGCCGGCGCCGGCGGCGTGCAGCAGAACCCGTATACCGCAGTCTCGCCGAGCGCCGCGGCGTCCGACAGCGTCAGCTTCAACTTCTCGCGCGACGCGTTCGAGAACGGCCACGTCGACACGAACGAGCAGTTCGGCTTCCGCTTGCACAACGGCGCGATCGAGATGCTGCTCGGCACGTCGAACTGGCAGGCTCTGACCGACAGCGCGACATTGACCGTGACCGCGTTCAGCGTGACGCCGACGGTGCAGGAAGTCAGTCTCGATGCGGCCTGCCCGCGCGACTGCGCACCGGGCAGCGCGACCTGCCCGCCGCGAATCAGCGTGCGCAGCCTAGCGCTGCGGCTCAGCGGCCGCTCGGCGACCGATCCGAACGTCGTGCGAACGGTGCGCAGCAACGTCAGGCTGCGCAACGACACGCTGGCCGGCGCCTGCGCGGTCTGATGCCTTGGCACGAGGACGACGGATGCAACGCACTGAATCGAACCGGGGCTCACGGCGGTTCGCGCAGCGGCGCTCGCCGTCCGGCGCACGCGGCGTCGCGGCGCTGGCCGTCACGCTGCTGCTGTTCTTCGCGTTGCTGCTCGGCGTCGTCTTCGTCCATCGAAATATCGTCTTCGAGCAACGCGCATCCGCGAACCAGTACCGCTCCACCCAGGCCTTCGAGGCGGCCGAGGCCGGCCTCGCCTGGGCCATCGCGCAGCTCGGCACGAATCGGCGCATCGATTCCGCCTGCCTGCCGACCGACGATGCCGGCGCGACATCTTTCCGCGAACGCTATCTGAACTATGTGGCATCGAGCGCCGGCTTCACGCCGGCGACCTGGTCCGATGCCGGCGTCGCCCAAGCGCTGCAGCCGACCTGCGTGCGCGCGCCCGGTGGCTGGATCTGCGGCTGTCCTTCGGCCGGACGCGCCACGCTGATCGCGCCCGGGACCGATGTGCCGGCGCCGGCATTCACGATCAAGTTCGAAGCGATCGCCAAACCCGGACTGGTCCGGGCGGTCGCGACCGGATGCACGAGCCTCGGCGGTGCGTGCGCCGGCGATGGCGGCACTGCGACCGATGCATCGGCACGCGTCGAAACGCTGATCGGGCTGCTGCCGGCGCTGCGCACAGCGCCGGCAGCCGCGCTGACGGTGCGCGGCGCGGTCGACGCCGATGCGGCCGCCTTCGGCGTCCACAACCGCGACGCCGAATCGGGCGGCCTTGCGATCCAGGCCGGCGGCGCGGTGAACACAGGCCATGCGCATCTGACCGGCCCGGCAGGCTCGAGCGGCGCGGCGCTGATCGCGCGCGACGACGCAGCGCTGGCCGGCGTCGGCGCGGGGCGCCTCTTCGCGAGCTATTTCGGCCTCGACAAGAACGCGTGGGCGCGGCAACCCGTCGTCAAAAGGCTCGGCTGCAACGGCAGTTGCGGCGCGGCGCTGCTGGCGCTGATCGAAACGGAGAGCACCGCGGCGCTGATCCACGTCGACGGCGACCTGCAGATCGACGGCCCGGCGGCGCTCGGCTCGACGCAGCGGCCGGTCGTCGTCGTCGTCGCCGGCAATGTGCGACTGAACGGCCCGGTCGCTGTGGTCGGCGTGTTGTACGCAGCCTCGGTCACGTGGGGCGGCGGCGCGGTACCGGGCGCACTGCTGCGCGGCGCGTTGCTCTCCGAGGGCGACTACCGCGGCGATGCGACGCCGGAGATCGTCTACGACACGGAAGTCCTCGCTCGGCTCAAAGGCAGCGCCGGAACGTTCGCGCGCGTCAACGGCAGCTGGAAGGACTTCTGATGATGACCGTGCCGAACCGTTCCTCGCCACGCCACGATCGCGGCACGACGCTGCTCGAAGCGCTGATCGCATTTGCCGTGCTGTCGCTCGGCATCCTGACGATCGGGCGCGTGCAGACCCATTTGCGCCTCGGCTCCGATATCGCGCGTCAGCGTTCGGAGGCGGTTCGCCTCGGTCAGGAGGACCTCGAAATGCTGCGCGGATACTCGTCGATCGAGGCGACTCCCGGTGCGCGCTCTTTTGCCGAGATTGCGAGCGTGGCCGCTGCGATCGACGGCGCCAGCGGTTATGCGACTAACACGAGCTACCGGCTCAGCCGCGATGTGCAGCCGCTCGGCGCCGCGAGCGCGAAGCTCGCGTCGGTCAGCGTCGGCTGGACCGACCGCAGCGGTGCCGACCGCTACATCGTGCTGAGCTCGATCATCGGCGGCCACGACCCGGTCTATTCGGCCGCGTTGAGCATCGCTCCGGCCGGAACGCCGGTCACCGGCGCGTTCGGACGCTCGGTCCGAATCCCGATCGGCGCGAAGAACCTCGGCGACGGGCGCAGCGCGTTGAAGCCGGTCAGCACCGATAGCACCGTGCTCGTCTTCGACAACGTGACCGGGCTCGTCGGCGTCCGCTGCACGCTGGCCGACCCGGCTCTCGCGACCCGCGACATCGCAAGCGCAGCGCTGCTCGACTGCGTCAATTGGACCGGCTATCTGTTGAGCGGGACCGTGCGCTTTTCGTCGGCGTCGCCGCCCGACGCCGCGCATGCGGTCGACGCGCCGCTGCCGTTCACGATCGACGCCGCGCCCGTCGGCGGCATCTATCCGGTCGCGCCGAGCTGCAACAGCGAAGCGCTGAAAACCGTCGGCTACAGCAGCGGCACCACCGCGCGGGTCGAATCGGTGCCGGTCGCCGCGACGCCCGCATCGCTCGGCCTCGCAAGCTGGGTCGACAGCGGCGATCGCTACGCGGCCTATCACTGCGTCGTCTTCCCACTCGCGAACGGCCGCTGGTCGGGCCGAACGACGCTGGTCCCGACGGGGTGGACGATCGGCAACGGCTCCACGGACCGGCGCGTCTGCCGCTATTCGAGCGACCTCGACGGCAGCGGCAAGGTCGACACGAACATCGAACATCCTTCCGACTATGTCGCGGTGGCGAGCTCGCTCGCGCACCAGAACTTCCTCGTGATCGGTGCGCTGCAAGGCTGCCCGGCCGGCGATGGGCCGGGCACCGACGGCGCAGTCGGCGACGCCTTCGCGAACCTCGCGACGCGCGACCATCAGCCATGAAGGCGCTGCGCTTCGTTCGCCTGGCCGACCCGGCCGCCGAGGCCACCGACTTCGACGGACTGTTGAAGTACGCTTCGGAGCCTTCCGACCCGACCGAGCGCATGGACCTGCCTTCCCCGCAAACCGAACCGATGCGCGAAGCATTGCGCCTCGCCGCGCTGGCAGTCGGCGTCTCCGATCCGAATCCGCGCGTCGGCTGCGTGATCGTCGGCATCGACGGACGCGTGATCGGACGCGGCCACACGCAGCAGGCCGGCGGGCTGCACGCCGAGGCGATGGCGCTGCGCGATGCCGCGCTGCATGGCGAGAGCGTGCGTGGCGCCACCGTCTTCGTCACGCTCGAGCCGTGCTCGCATCAGGGGCGGACGCCGCCGTGCAGCGGCGCCTTGATCGCGGCCGGCGTCGGCCGGGTCGTGATGTCGGTCGAGGATCCGAATCCGCTCGTCGCCGGGTCCGGCGCGGCGCGGCTGCGCGCGGCCGGCATCGACGTCGAGGTCGGTCCGGGGGCCGACGAATCGCGCGAGCTGAACATCGGCTTTTTCTCGCGCATGCAGCGCGGGCGGCCCTGGGTCCGACTGAAGGCGGCGATCTCGCTCGACGGGCGCAGCGCGCTCGCCGACGGCGCGAGTCAGTGGATCACCGGCGTCGCGGCACGAACCGACGGGCACGCGTTCCGCAAGCGTGCCGGCGCCGTGCTGACCGGCGTCGGTACCGTGCTCGACGACGATCCGCGCCTCGACGTCCGCCTCGTGCCGACGACGACGCAGCCGCTGCGCGTGATCGTCGATTCGCGCCTCGAGATGCCGTTGAGCGCACGCGTGCTGCAGCCGCCCGGCCGCGCCTTGGTCTACGCCGCCGCGCCGTCCACCGAACGCCGCGCGGCGTTCGAACGGCAGCGCATCGAGGTCGCGCTGCTGCCGTCGGCCGCCGGCAAGGTCGACCTCGCCGCGATGCTCGGCGACCTCGCGGAACAGCGCGGCATCAACGAGCTGCACATCGAAGCCGGTCACAAGCTGAACGGCTCGTTCGTCCGCGAGGGACTCGTCGACGAGTTCCTGATCTATATCGCGCCGAAGCTGATCGGCACCGGCCGCGAGCTCGCGCTGTTCGGCGCGCTGGCGAGCCTCGACGATGCGGTCGGTCTGCACTTCGAAAGCGTCACGCCGATCGGCAGCGATCTGCGCGTCGTCGCGCGACGCGCCGCGCCCGACTCGGCCTGAAACGCCGGCCGGCCTTCGCCGCGCAAGCGACAATCGGGCAATGTTCACCGGCATCATCACCGGCCTCGGCCGCATCGTCGGCGTCGCCGCATCGGGCCCGGCTGCCGGGCACGGCAAGCGCGTGACGGTCGAGGCGCCCGCCGGCTATCTCGACGACGTGCAAACCGGCGACAGCATCGCGCTCGACGGCGCATGCATGACGGTCATCGCATTCGATCCGGCCGCGCGCTGCTTTCACGTCGATGCCTCGGCCGAAAGCCTGGCCCGCACCGCGGCGCTCGGCGAACCCGGACCGGTCAATCTCGAAAAGGCGCTGCGAGCCAACGACCGGCTCGGCGGCCATCTGGTCAGCGGCCACGTCGACGGCATCGGCCGCGTCACGCAGTTCGACACCGTTGGCGAGTCGACCGAAATGCGCATCGAGGCGCCCGGCGAACTCGCGCGCTTCCTCGCGTACAAGGGCTCGATCACCGTCAACGGCGTCAGCCTGACCGTCAACGGTGTCGACGACCGCCCGGACGGCTGCGAATTCAGCATCAACCTGATCCCGCACACGCTGCAGCACACGACGCTCGGCACGCTCGCGGTGGGGCGCCGCGTCAATCTCGAGATCGACCTGATCGCGCGCTATGTCGAGCGCATGCTGACCGGCGCGCTGCCGCGCACCTGAGCACGCAAGGGCCGAGTCCGGCGCACGGGTCGGCGCCGCCCGGCCACCTACAATTCGGTATGGCCATCGCACCCGTTCCCGAGCTCGTCGCCGAGCTGGCCGCCGGCCGGATGGTGATCCTCGTCGACGAAGAAGATCGCGAGAACGAAGGCGACCTGGTCCTCGCCGCCGACCACGTCAGCGCTGCGGCGATCAACTTCATGGCGCGCTACGGGCGCGGCCTGATCTGCCTGACCTTGACGCGCGAACGCTGCGAACGGCTGCGCTTGGCGCCGATGGCGAGCCGCAACGGCACCCGGCACGGCACCGCGTTCACGGTCTCGATCGAAGCCGCCGAAGGCGTCACGACCGGGATCTCGGCGGCCGACCGGGCGCGCACGGTGCAGGCCGCCGTCGCGCGCGACGCGAGCGCGAGCGATCTGGTCCAGCCCGGCCACATCTTCCCGCTGCAGGCGCAGGACGGCGGCGTGCTGATGCGCGCCGGCCATACCGAAGCCGGCTGCGACCTCGCCGCGATGGCCGGGCTGACGCCGGCCGCGGTGATCTGCGAGATCATGAACGAGGACGGCACGATGGCGCGCCTGCCCGACCTGAGCGAGTTCGGGCGCGAGCGCGGGCTGAAGATCGGCACGATCGCGAGCCTGATCGAATACCGCAGTCGCAACGAGTCGCTGATCGAGCGGCTCGGCGCGCGCCGCATCACGACCGCGCAGGGCGAATTCGATTGCACCGCGTTCAACGATCGCGCCGGCGGCCTGCATCTCGCGCTGACGCACGGCCGCTGGAGCGAGACGGACGAGGTGCTGGTGCGCGTGCATGAACCGCTTTCGGTGCTCGACCTGCTCGACCTCGGCGGCTGCGGCCATTCGTGGCCGCTGCCGAAGGCGCTGGCCGCATTGCAGGCGAGCGAACGCGGCGCCGCGGTGTTGCTGAACTGCGGCGAGGACGCCGCGGCGACCCTGCAGCAGATCCTGCCGCGCAACACCGGCAGCGTGCGCCGTTCGGCGCAGATGGATCTGCGCACCTACGGCATCGGCGCACAGATCCTGCGCGAGCTCGGGATCGCGAAAATGCGCCTGCTCGGCAGCCCGCGGCGAATGCCGAGCATGACCGGCTACGGCCTCGAAGTCACCGGCTTCGTCAGCGCCGAAGACTGAGACCGCGGACACGCCTGGATGCAGCACGTCGACAAGGGGATCGCCGCCAATCTCGAAGGGCGCCATCTGCACATCGCGATCGTGCAGGCGCGCTTCAACGCCGCGATCACCGACCGGCTCGCGGCCGCCTGCACCGAGGAGCTGCGCGCACTCGGCGTGCCGGCGGCGCAGATCCGCCATGTCAGCGTGCCCGGCGCGCTCGAGATTCCGCTTGCGCTGCTCGCGCTCGCTGACGACGACGACCACGACGCGCTGATCGCGATCGGCTGCATCGTTCGCGGCGAGACCTATCACTTCGAGCTCGTCGCGAACGAGAGCGGCGCCGGCGTGACCCGCGTCTCGCTCGATCGCGAGATCCCGATCGCGAATGCGATCCTGACCGTCGAGAACGAGGCCCAGGCCTGGGCCCGCGTCGAAGAGAAGGGGCGCGATGCCGCGCGCGTCGCGGTCGAGATGGCGAACCTGATGGAAGCGCTGTCGTGAGCGACGCGTCGAAACCGGCCGGACGGCCCGCGCAGAAGCGCACCGGCCCGCGCTCGGCGCGGCGGCGCTCGCGCGAGCTCGCACTGCAGGGCCTCTACGAATGGCTGCTCTCGTCCGCCGAGGCGACGACGATCGCCGCGCACATGCGTGAGCAGGACGGCTTCGAGAAGTGCGACGCCGGCCATTTCGATCTGCTTCTCGCCGGCTGCATCGACGAGGCCGGCGAGCTCGACACGGTGCTCGCGCGCCATGTCGATCGCAAGACCGCGCACCTGTCGCCGGTCGAGCACGGCGTGCTGATGATCGGCGCCTACGAGCTGAAGCACTGCATCGAAATTCCGTACAAGGTCGCGATCAACGAAGCGGTCGAGCTCGCGAAGAGCTTCGGCGGCACGGACGGCCACAAGTACGTCAACGGCGTGCTCGACAAGACCGCAGCCGACCTGCGCCCGGTCGAGGTCGCCGCGGCGCGGGAGGCACGACGCTGACCGGCGCGCAGACCACGCGGCCGGCGTCGCCGGTGTTCCGCCTGCCGGTGCGCGTCTACTGGGAAGACACCGACGCCGGCGGGATCGTGTTCTACGCGAACTACCTGAAGTTCTTCGAGCGCGCACGCACCGAATGGCTGCGCTCGAAGGGCTACGAGCAGGAGCGGCTGCGCGCCGAATCGCGCACCGCGTTCATCGTGACCGATACTGCGGTGCGCTATCTGAAGCCCGCGCGTCTAGACGACCTGCTCGACGTGACGGTCGGCCTGACTCGCGTCGGCCAGGCCAGTCTCGGCGTGCAGCAGCAGGCGTGGCGCGCCGCCGCGAAGGACGGCGCGATCGAGCTGATCGCCGAAGGCACGATCCGCATCGGCTGCGTCGACCTCGGAACTTATCGGCCCTGCCGCATTCCCAACGAAATCCTAAACGGCATCCAATGAACCAGGACTTCTCGATCCTCACGCTCGTCGTCCATGCGAGCTTCGTCGTGCAGGCCGTGATGGCCGGGCTGATGCTCGGCTCGCTCGCCAGCTGGACCGTGATCTTCGGCAAGCTGTTCGGGCTGAAGCGGGTGCGCGCGATGAACGAGGAGTTCGAGCGCGAGTTCTGGGCTGGCCGCAACCTCAACGAGCTGTACAGCGACGCGGCGAAACGCGCCGACGCGTCGCCGATGGAGCGCATCTTCGCGGCCGGCATGCGCGAGTTCTTCAAGCTGCGCGAAAAGCGCGTCGCCGATGCGAGCGCGCTGCTCGACGGCGCGCGGCGCGCGATGCGCGCGAGCTACCAGCGCGAGATGGACGCGATCGAATCGCACCTGTCGTTCCTCGCCTCGGTCGGCTCGGTCTCGCCGTACATCGGGCTCTTCGGCACCGTCTGGGGCATCATGCATGCGTTCGTCGGCCTCTCGAACCTGCAGCAGGTCACGCTCGCGACGGTCGCGCCCGGCATCGCCGAAGCGCTCGTCGCCACCGCGATCGGGCTCTTCGCGGCGATCCCCGCGGTGATCGCGTACAACCGCTTCGCGCGCGACATCGACCGCATCGCGATCCAGCTCGAGACCTTCATCGAGGAGTTCTCGAACATCCTGCAGCGCAATGCCGGCGCGCTGCCGGCGCCGGCAGCAGCAGCGCCGGCCACCGCGCCGGGTCGCGCGGTCCACGGCTGAGCCGATGCCTGCCGTCAGCCATCGCGGCTCGAGCCGCCGCCGCACGATCAGCGAGATCAACATGGTCCCGTTCATCGACGTGATGCTGGTGCTGCTGATCATATTCATGGTCACCGCGCCGCTGATCACGACCGGGATGGTCGACCTGCCGACCGTCGGCAGGAGCAGCCAGCGCCCCGAGCATGTCGTCGAGCTGGTCGTCGCCGCCGACGGAAGCCTGCGCCTGCGCGTCGACGGCATCGACAAGGGCACCGCGACGCCCGAAAGCGTCGTGCAGCGCGTCCGCGATGCGCAGCAGGGCATCGATGCGACGCCGGTCGTGATCTCGGCCGACAGGGCCGTCAAGTACGAAGCCGTCGTCACGGTGATGGGCCGGCTGCAGCAGGCCGGCATGCAGCGCGTCGGCCTCTCGGTCAAGAACGCCGGCAAGTGACGATCCGATGGACGGCGTGACACTTTCAAGACTGCCCGACGACGCGGCGAAGCCGCGCCCGCCCGACGGCTTCGGCGCCGGCGCGGTGCTCGCGGTGCTGGTCCATCTGCTGCTGCTCGCGGCCCTCGCCTTCGGCGTCAACTGGCGCGCGCACGAGCCCGAGGCGGTCAGCGCGGAGCTTTGGTCCGCGGTTCCGCAGCAGGCCGCGCCGCGCGCGGTGAGCCCGCCCCCGCCGCCGCCGGCGCCGGTCGAAGCGAAGCGTCCGGCGCCGCCGGTGCCGAAGGTCGCGCCCGAACCGCCGCGCGTCGCCGATGCGCAGATCGCGATCGAGAAGGCGCGCCGCGACGACGCGAAGCGGCAGACCGAGCGCGACGAACAGCGTCGCCAGGAACAGAAGCGCGAAGCGAAGGAAGAGCTGCTGCGACAGGAGGCGCAGCGGCAGAAAGCGCAGCGCGAGAAGATCGCGACCGAAGAAGCGCACCGCGAGCAACTCGCGCAGCAGGCCGAGGCGCGGCGCAAGCAGGAACTCGCCGAGAAGGCGCGCAAGGACGAAGCGACGCTCGTCGCGCAGCGCGAAGCGAACCTGAAGCGGATCCAGGGCCAGGCGAACGCGACCGGCGACGCCGAGAGCACCGGCAGCGCGGCGCGCAGCAGCGGCCCGTCGGCGAGCTATGCCGGCCGCATCAAGGCGCGGATCAAGCCGAACATCGTCTTCACCGACAGCGTCAGCGGCAATCCGCTCGCGACCGTCGAAGTGCGCTGTGCGTCCGACGGCACGATCGTCAGCCGCAAGCTCGTCAAAGGCAGCGGCAACGCGTTGTGGGACGACGCGGTGCTGCGCGCGATCGACAAGACCGAGACGCTGCCGCGCGACGTCGACGGTCGCGTGCCGCCGCTGATGCAGATCGACTTCAAGCCGCGCGACTGACCTCGACGAAGCGCCGGTCGATCCGGTCCTTCAGCCAGCCGACCGCGACTTCGGCGCAGACCTCCTCGTGCACGACGACGCCGCGGCGCACGAGCTCGCATTCGGCACATCGGCGCAGTGGCGCAGCGCGGCCGAATACGCGGCGAGCAGCGGGCCGCCGGCAACGAGCCCGATCCGCGCCGCGGGTCCGAGCCGCGCGCGCAGCGCCAGCGCGATCTCGAAGCCGCCGATCACCGCGACGTCGACACCCGGCGCATTCGCCGGCGCCGCGGCGAACGGCACGCCCTCACCGAGACGCATCCCCAGCGCCGCGACGAGCCGCCTGGTCGGCACGGTCAGGCTCAGTTCTCCAGGGTCAACCCGCTGACGTAGCCGAGGCTGTGCGACTTCGTGTTGTCGCTGTCGGCGCCGACCGCGATGCCGATGATCGGCGGCACGCCGTCGCTCTCGGCGCCGAACAGCTTCGTGAAGTCGGCCGTGATGTCGCGGCGCTCCGAGACCCACTGGTTAGGCTTCAGCGGGCCGCTGCGCACGACGAGGTAGCGCATGCGCCGCGTGAAAGCGTTGTCGAGCGACGTGCCCGCAGCGAGCTTCGCGTCCCAGACGTAGCAGACGGTCGCGGTCGGCACCGGCTCGGTCGTCTTCGAGCGTGCAAAGCGCAGCAACTGGCGTTCGCCGAACGGAATGCGGTCGATCGGCAGATCGAAGAAGACGCAGACCTTCAGCGCGGTGTCGTCGCCGGCCTTTGTGTGCAGGTCCGTCGCCTCGATCGGTTCGTCGATGCGCCACTGCCACGCGAGGTGCGCCGACGTCGTCGTCCATTGCAGCGGATGGACGAGGTTGCCGTACGCTTCCTGCGATTCGATCTTCAGCGCGCGCTTGCCGTCGATCTCGACGACGGAGAACTGCGTGAACGGCTTGGTCTGCTGCGGCAGGCCGACGACGTGCCACGGCGCCGCCGGCGCGCCGCCGGAAGCGCCGAACGGCTGCAGCGCAGGGGCCTGCGCATGGGCCGGATTCGCGAACGCGGCGAAGGCAGACAGGACGAGGAAGACGAATCGCATCGTGATCTCCACAGACGCGCACCGGCGCGCGCTCGGCGGATCGTACCCGAGGCGGCCGGCGCGGGCCGCCGCCTCGGCGGTCGCGCAGCGGATTGCGCCGGCCCGCGCGACGAACCTCGCGCCAGGCTCAACCGCGCCGCCACGCGTGATACCTGCCGACCCAGCGCAGCAGCCGCTGCGGCGCATGCGCGCGCTTCCAGGCGCCGGCCGCGTACTTGTTGGCTTCGGCCAGCGTCGGATAGATGTGAATCGTGCCGAGCACCTTGTTCAGTCCGAGGCCGTGCGTCATCGCGAGCACGAACTCGGCAAGCAGGTCGCCGGCATGCGCGCCGACGATCGTCGCGCCGAGGATGCGGTCCTTGCCCGGCACCGTCAGCACCTTGACGAAGCCTTCGGCCGAGCCGTCGACGATCGCGCGATCGAGCTCGTCGATGCCGTAACGCGTGACCTCGAACGCGATGCGCTGCGCGCTGGCCTCGCGCTCGTTCAGGCCGACGCGGGCGATCTCGGGATCGATGAACGTCGCCGCCGGAATCGCCGAATAGTCGGCCCTGAACCTGCGGAATGCGCCGAACAGCGCATTGACCGATGCATACCAGGCCTGGTGCGCGGCGACGTGCGTGAACTGATACGGCCCGGCGACGTCGCCGGCCGCGTAGATGTTCGGATAGAGCGTCTGCAGCCATGCATCGGTCGGCAAGGTCTTCGGTGGATTCGCAGGATCGATCAGGCCGAGCTCCTCGAGCCCGTAACCACGCAGCCGCGCGACCCGGCCGACCGCGCAAAGCAGACGGTCGAATTCGATCCGCCGCTCCACGCCGCCGGCCGCTACGACGAGCGTGCGCCGACCGTCGTCGGCGCCGGTCTCGCAGCGCAACGCTTCGTCGCCGGCGAGGATCTCGATGCCGTCGCGCTCGAGCGCGGCGCGCGCGCAGGCCGACACGTCATCGTCTTCGCGCAGCAGCAGGCGCGGGCCGAGCTCGACCAGCGTCACCGCGGCGCCGAGACGGGCGAAGGCCTGCGCGAGCTCGCAGCCGATCGGGCCGCCGCCGAGCACGACGAGGCGGCGCGGCAGCTCGCGCAAGCTCCACAGCGTCGCGCTCGTCAGGAAGCCGGCCTCGGCCAGGCCCGGCACGTCCGGCACGTACGGTTCGGCACCGGCCGCGATCACGATGCTGCGCGACGTCAGGCGCTCGGTCACCGCGGCGCCGGACTCGATCTCGACGGTCCACGGATCGACGATCCGCGCGCGCCCGCGCCGCACGTCGACGCCGAGCCCCCGGTAGCGCTCGACCGAGTCGTGCGGCTCGATTTCGGTGACGACTCTTCCGACCCGATCCATCAGCGCCGCGAAGTCGACGTCGACCGCGGCGGTCGCGATGCCGTAATCGGATGCGTGAGCGATCCGGTGCGCGAGGGTCGCCGCGCGGATCAGCGCCTTGCTCGGCACGCAACCGGTGTTGAGGCAATCGCCGCCCATCGGTCCGCTTTCGATCAGCGTGACCTTCGCGTCGACCGCGGCCGCGATGTAGCTCGAGACGAGGCCGGCGGCGCCGGCGCCGATCACGATCAGGTTGCGGTCGTAGCGCTTCGGCTTGCGGCCGCGCCACTTCGCATAGACATTGCGCGCCGATACCGCATCGACGATCTTCTTCGCGACGAGCGGGAAGATGCCGAGCAGCAGCAGCGAGCCGACGAGCGCCGGCGAGACGATGCCGCGCAGCGACTCGATCCGGGCGAGCTCGGTCCCGGCGTTCACGTAGATCAGCGTGCCGGCGAGCATCCCGAGCTGGCTGACCCAGTAGAACGTGCCGGCCTTCATCCGCGTCAGGCCCATCACGAGGTTGACCACGAAGAACGGCACCAGCGGCACGAGGCGCAGCGTGAAGAGGTAATACGCGCCGTCTTTCGCAAGACCGGCGTCGACCGCGTCGAGGCGCGCGCGGAAGCGGCTCTGGACCCAGTCGCGGAACAGATGGCGCGAGGCCAGGAACGCGAGCGTCGCGCCGAGGCTCGACGCGAACGACGTGACGAGCGTGCCGATGCCGAGCCCGAACACCGCGCCGCCGGCCAGGGTCAGCACCGTCGCGCCGGGCAGCGACAGCGCGGTCACCGCGACATACAGCGCGAAATACGCGCCGAGCACCGCGAGCGGACTCGCCGCATATAGCGCGGCGACGCGCGCCTGCTGAGCGCGGATCGCGTCGAGACCGAAGAAGCGGCCGAGATCGAGCAGGAAGAACGCGAGCACCGCGCCGATCAGCGCGGCGATCACGATCAGCTTCTTGCGCGACATCGAGTGCCGGTCTCCGATGAAATGGGGTGGCGCGTCAGGCGCGCTGCGAAATCGATCGGCCGGTCGACGAGCACGGCGGCGCGGGCACCCTTGTCGTGCTCCCGGATCAGTCGGCCGAACCGTCGACACCTTGCAGCCAGCCGGCGCGCAACGCGGTCGCGAGCCACGCGGCGAAGTCGAACCCCGGCCCGGCGCGATCGAGCGCGCTCGCGACGTCGACGCCTTCGAGCAGCATCCGGGTCCATTCGAACGTCGTCGCGTCGATCCGCTGCACCGTCGCGCGCCAGCCGCTGCGCGCGACGAGCACGCATTCGGCGCGACGCGCGGCCACTGCGGCGCGGACCGCGGCGAAGTCGCCGCCGTCGTGCGCGGCGCGGATCGCCGCGATCGGCCACGCCGAGCGCAGCGCCGCGGTCCCCGGCACGAGCTTCAGGTGCAGGCAGGCAGGATCGACGCGATCGAGGCGGTCGAGCGATGCGGCGTCGAAGCGCGCGTCGGCGGCACGCTCGCAGCGATGGACCGCGAAATCGACGTGCGCGCAGTCGCCGAGATAGGGCCATTCGGCCAGCGCCGCATGCGCGCCGAGCCAGTCCGGAAAGCGCGCGCCCCACTCGCCGAGGTCGCCGCATTCGGGTGGATCGCGCTGCCGGAAGTCGCGCGCGAGATGCGCGAAATCGCCAGCGCCGACGAGCGCACGCACGGTCGGGAACGCGGCGCCGAGAGCCCGCTCGGCGATCGCGTCGGCATTGACCCGATATGCCGCGCAGCCGTCCGCGGCGCGGACGCCGACCTGCGCCAGCGCAGCCGCCGCGGCATCGAAGGCTGCGCCGCGGACGCGTTCGAGCACCGCGCGCTGGCGCTGCGCTTCGCGCGATGCGCCGGCAGCCGAACCGCCTGCGGCGGCCGTCGACGCTCGCGTCCCGGTGCGATCGGTCGTCATGCCGCGACCGCGACGCCGGGCGCCGCCCCGGACCTCGCGGCTATGCGCGCGGCCACGTCGGCTTCGGCGAGCAGCACGTCGAGCGCCGGCAGATCGGTGTCCCATTCGATCAGGGTCGGTTGCGCGCCGAAGCGCCGCAGCGCATGTTCATAGAGGGTCCACACGTCGGCGCGGACGCGGCTGCCGTGATCGTCGATCACGAGCGCGCCACGGTCGTCGTAGCCGGCGAGGTGGATCTCGCCAACGATCTCGCGCGGAATCCGGTCGACGAAACCGCGGCAACGCTCGAGCGCGCCGTCGGCGCCGCCGTTCAGCGCATTGACCATCAGGTTGTTGACGTCGAGCAAGAGGCCGCAGCCGCTCTGCCGGCACAGACGCGCGAAGAACTCCGGCTCGTCGATCGCATCGTCCGCGTACGACAGGTAGGCCGAGACGTTCTCGACCAGGATCGGCCGGCGCAGCCGTTCCTGCACCTGCTGCACGCCGTCGACGAGGATCGCGAGCGCCGCGTCGGCGAACGCGATCGGCAGCAGATCGGCGCCGTGCACGACCGCGCCGTCGGGCCGCGCGACGCGCGCGAACGATGCGTGATCGGAGACCCGCACCGGCTCGATCCGCCGCACGAGGCGCTCGAGCCGGTCCAGATGCCACGGGTCGAGCCCGGCTGCGGAGCCGAGCGCGAGGCCGACGCCGTGCAGGCTGACGTCGTACTGCGCGCGCGCCTCGTGCAGCACCGCGAGCGCGGCACCGCCGTCGGCGAAGAAATTTTCGGAATGAACCTCGACGAACGCGAGCGGCGGCCGGCCATCGAGGACCGCTTCGTAGTGCGGCTGGCGCAGCCCGATGCCGACGCCGCAAGCGGCTCGAGTCGGTTCCCGCTGCGTGCTCGACACCGCGCTACTTCGCGGTCGCGACCTGGGCTTCCTCGGCGGTCATGCCGCCGATCTTCTTGCAGGTTCCCTTCGCGACATAGTCCCACTCGTCGACGCCCTTGTCGGATTTTGCCTGGCCGGCGCAGCTGTGCGAACCCGAAAGGTTGGCGCAGTCGTTCTGGCCGGCCTTTGCGATGCCGTAGCACTTCTCCTTCGCCGGCGCCTCGGCGGCGGCGGCCGCGCCGACCAGTCCGAGCGCGAGAACCGAAGCGAGTGCGGACGAGATGGCGAGACGCTGGTTCATGATTTGCTCCAATCTGTGAATTCGGGGGCCCGGAGCGCACCGCCGGTACGCACGACCGGAATGCACGTATCGGTCGAACTCCGGGCCTCTGGACTTACGCGGGCCGCACCGGTACGGATGCAGCCGGCAGCGCCATCTTAGGGCCACCGCAGAGCCTTTTCCGCGGCAGGCGCCTGCGCTCGCACCGCCCGAGCTCGCGAAGCGCAAGCAGGCGCGATCAGCGCGGAACCTGGAGCTCGGCCGCGCCCCAGCCGCCGCCGCCGGGCGTCTCGATCACGAAGACGTCGCCGGGCTGCATCTCGACCGAGCCGATGTGGTCGAGCATCTCGACGCGACCGTCTTCGCGCTCGACCCGATTGACGCCGGGCCGCCCGGCGCTGCCGCCGGCCGCGCCGAAGGCGCCGTGATGGCGCCCGTTCGACAGGATCGACGCGGTCATCGACTCGAGGAAGCGGACCCGGCGCACGCCGCCGTCGCCGCCGCGATATTGGCCCGCGCCGCCCGACCCGGCGCGCAGCTCGTAGCCGTCGAGGCGCACCGGAAAACGGAACTCGAGCACTTCGGGATCGGTCAGGCGCGAGTTCGTCATGTGCGTCTGGACCACCGAGGTGCCGTCGAAGCCGGGCCCGGCGCCGGAGCCGCCGGAGATCGTCTCGTAGTACTGGTGGCGCGCGTTGCCGAACGTGAAGTTGTTCATCGTGCACTGGCTCGCCGCCATCGCGCCGAGCGCGCCGTAGAGCGCGTTCGTGATGCAGGTCGAGGTCTCGACATTGCCGGCAACGACCGATGCCGGCGGCTGCGGGTTGAGCATCGAGCCGGCCGGGATGATCACCTTCAGCGGCTTCAGGCAGCCGGCATTCAGCGGGATCTCGTCGTTGACCAAGGTGCGAAAGACATACAGCACCGCGGCAATGCAGACCGCGGTCGGCGCATTGAAGTTGTTCTCGAGCTGCGCCGACGTGCCGGTGAAATCGATCTCGGCGCTGCGCGACGCCGCATCGACGCGGATCGCGACCTTGATCTCGGCGCCGTTGTCGAGCGCGAGCGTGTATGCGCCGTCGCGCAGCTTCGTGACGACGCGGCGCACCGATTCCTCGGCGTTGTCCTGCACGTGGCGCATATAGGCTTCGACGACATCGAGGCCGAACTGCCCGACCATCCGGCGCAGCTCCTGCACGCCCTTCTCGTTCGCGGCGATCTGCGCCTTCAGG